>CAMJDE010000135.1 GCA_946404295.1 uncultured Clostridia bacterium
TGCCGCGTGATCGCAGCAGACCTTGCGACCGACGAGGGGCTCGCCGCCCTGAAAACGGCGCTCGCGGAGGGGACGCCCCGGCTCTCGTGGGTAGTGCCCGCCGCCGGATTCGGGGTGTTCGGTCGTTTTGACGAGGTGTCGGACGAGGACGTTTTCAAGATGATCGACCTCAACGTGAAGGGCGCCGTCGCGGTGACGCGGATGGCGATCCCGTATATCGGGCGCGGCGGGCATATCGTCGAACTCGGTTCCGGCTCGGTTTTCTGCCCGCTTCCGAACTTCAATATCTACGCGTCAAGCAAGGTCTTCATTCTCCATTTTTCGCGGGCGCTGCGCGAGGAACTGAAACACCTCGGGGTCAGCTGCACCGTCTTCTGCCCCGGGTGGGTCGACACCGGCTTCTTCTCGGTCGCCGACAAGGAGGGCGACGAGGTGCATAAGCCCCCGCTGAAAAAGCGCAAGCCGCTGCTCCGCGCCGATCGGGTCGTCCGGGGCGCAATCAGAGCCGCCAAACGCGGACGGGCGCTCTATACGACCAACTGGTACACGAAACTCGAACACCTGCTCTCGAAACTTCTGCCCGCGTCCTGGATGATCGCGATGTGGAAGTCGATGCAGAACAAAAAGTGATGGGACGGATCAAGTTGAAGGGCGGCGCCCTGACCGCGCCGGTCCCGCCCGCGCTCGTGACGGTGGCGGACGGAGACGAAAAAAACGTCCTGACGGTCGCGTGGACCGGGATTCTCGCGACGGTCCCGCCGACGACCTATATCTCGGTGCGCCCGCGCCGCCATTCCTACCCGATGCTGCAGAACAGCCGGGAGTTCGTTTTGCATCTGCCGCCCGCGTCTCTTGCGAAAAAGGTCGATTACTGCGGGATCTACACCGGGGCGAAGGTCGACAAGTTCGAGAAATGCGGCTTCACGCTCCTGCCGTCCGACGAGGTGGCGGCGCCGACCATTGCCGAGTGTCCCGTCGCCCTGGAGTGCCGGGTCAAGACGGTTTTGCCGATGGGTTCGCACGACGTTTTTATCGCCGAGATCGTGTCGGTCTCGGTCGACGAGCATCTGATGGACAAGAACGGAAAACTGCGTCTTGAACGCGCGCGTCTCCTTGCCTTCGGGCACGGGGAGTACTACGCGCTCGGGGAAAAGGCGGGGGTTTTCGGCTTTTCGGCGGTCAAACGTCGGAAAGCAAAGCCGAACCAAGCGAAGAAAGGAAACGAACATGGAAAACGACGTTGAACGGATCCGGGAAAAGGTGCTTCGCCTGATCGACCTGAAATACGATTCCGACGCCGCCTTCGAGCACGCCGCCGATCTCCCGCCGAAAACCGTCAGCAACTGGCGGCGGGGGCGCTCGACTTCGTATATGAAGCAGCTCGGGAAGATCGCGCCGCTGCTCGGTATTCACGTCGCGGACTTTCTGCTCGACGCGGGTTCGGACGACTACGGACAGCGGCTGCTCCACCTATGGCGGCGCACCGAGGGTCTGCCCCCCGAGGAGCGCGCGGCGCTGACCGAGACGCTCTCGCAGGTGATCCGGCTGTATCTGTCCTCGCACAAAGAGTAAGTCCCCTCATATTATCCGTTCGCCCCGCATACCCTGTACCGAATCAAACGAGGAGGGGATGCGGAGTGAAAAAACGAAAACAGCAGGGACGCGCCCCCCTTCCCCTCCCCGCCGGGACGACCGTGCGGACCGGGAAAGCCGAGGAAGAGGGCGTGATCCTGCTTCTTTTCCGGATCGAGATCCCCGCCTTCGACGCCGCCCCGGGAAGGTCCGGGGCGGCGTCGTTTTACGAGAAACTCGCCGGCCGGATCGAGCGCTTCCTTTCGGGTGCGCTCTCCGATAGTCTCCGCGCCGCTTTCCTTGCCGCCGACCCCGCGCGGCGGCGCTTTACCTTCCGCCCCGCGATCTACGTCCACGCCGTGACGGCGAGGGCGGAGGCGGGCGTCCTCTCGGTCGAGCGCACCGTCACCCTCAAACGGGCGGGACGGCTCCTCTTTTCGCGCGTCTTTACCGAACGCTGGGCGCTCCCGGACGGCTCGTTTCTTCCCTCCCCCGACGCGCCCGACCCGAAAACGCGGGTCTTTGGCGAAAAAGGACGCAAAAAAAGCGGGAAAAAGGTTGACGGGGGCGCGGGCGATATGTTATAATATGATGTTGTAGTTTGGCTTTCCGAACAGTTCGGACCGATCGGGAGGAGACGCGATGAAAAAGAAAAACGATCTGCTGAAATCGCTTCGCCTGCTCGGGTATCTGACCCAGTTCGGGCTCTCGGTGATCCTGCCCCCCCTGATCCTCGTGTTCCTCGGCGTCTGGCTGTGCGACCGCTACGGGATCGGACCGTGGCTGATCGTCGTTCTGCTGCTCCTGGGGCTGGTCAGTTCGGGGTGCAGCGTCTACCGTTTCTTCAAGACCTTCGTCCGCGAGACGAAGGACGAGCCCTACGAAAAGGAAGCCGAAAAAACCGACAAAGGAGACCGCGGAGATGAAGCTTAATCCCTCCGATAGACGAGAACTCGGTTGGGTCGCGCTCGGCACGCTGGCGCTGACCGCCGTCGAGATCGGCGTTTTCTTCGCGCTCGGTTACTATACCCCGAAGGCGCTGTACGGCGCGATCCTCTCCGCCGCGGGCGGGATCGTCGAGATGTTCCTGCTCGCCGTGGCGGTGACGCGCGCCCACTCCTATCCCCCCGAGGCGCAAGCCGCCGCGAAGGGATTCCTGAAACTCTCGTATTTCGCGCGTATGATGTTTCTGCTCGCCGTGCTTGCCGTCGGCGTGATCCTGTTCAACCCGGTGTCGACCCTGATCACGATCATTTTCCCGCGTACCGTGATCATCGTGCAGACTGCCGTCGGAAAGCAAAAAGCGGCGTCCGCCTCCTTCTCGTCCGCGGCGGACGAGCCGACCGAAACCGAAACCGATGAAACCGACGCGCCCGACGAGGGCGGCGCCGAGGATATTTCCGAACCCGAAGCGAAAGGAAGTGAGAAAGACGGAACCGACGAAAACTGAAACCATCGCCCGAGACGCCGACGAAGCGCCGATCTCGCGCCGCGACCGGTTTCTGACCCGGCTTTGGTTCGTTTTGATGCTCCTGCCGCTTGTCGGCGGGATGCTTCTGAACCTCTTTCTCACCCCGCCGAGCGAGGGGATCACGGTCACGGGCGCGCAGATCTATTTTACGCTCCGGCTCCCCTTCGAGAACCTGCCCGCTCCGATCCGCGACCTTCCGATCACCGAGTCGCAGGTCAACTCGGCGCTGGTGCTTCTCTTCCTTCTTTTCTTCTGCCTGTTCCTGACGCAGGGGCTCCGCACGCGGGGCAAGTCGGCGCGGCAGGTGCTTGCCGAGTTCATCGTCGAGAAGGTCGAGGGGTTCGTTTCAAGCACGATGGGCGACGGCTACTCCTCTTTCCCGCCCTTCGTCTGCGCGATCTTAATGCTCTCGGCGTTCTCGAGTCTGCTTTCGCTGCTCGGGCTCTACGCCCCGACCTCGGATATCAACGTGGTCGGCGGGTGGGCGATCCTCGTCTTCTTTATGATCACGCACTACAAACTCAAAGCCGGCTTCGGCTCCTACGTCAAGGGATTTCTCGAACCGATCCCGGTGCTCGCGCCCTTCAACGTGCTGAGCGAGTTTTCGACCCCGATCTCGATGGCGTTCCGTCACTACGGCAACGTGATGAGCGGCGGCGTCATCGCCACTCTGGTCTACGCCGCGCTCGCGGCGCTCTCGACGGCGGTCTTCGGCTGGCTGCCCGGATTTCTCGGGGACATCCCCTTCTTCCAGATCGGGCTTCCCGCCGTTCTGTCGATCTATTTCGACCTCTTCTCGGGGTGTCTGCAAGCGTTCATCTTCGCCATGCTGACGATGCTCTATATCTCGCTCGCCGCGCCCGAAAAAGAGAGCGCGTAAACCCAAAACCCGTTTGAAACAAAAAGAACAATATACGGAGGAACAATCAATGGAACTCGCAATCGCCCTTATCTTCGCCGCCTGCGCGCTCGGCGCCGGTATCGCCATGATCGCCGGGATCGGTCCCGCGATCGGGGAAGGTTACGCCGTCGGCAAGTCCTGTGAGATCATCGGTCGCCAGCCCGAGTGCAAGGGTTCGGTCACGACCACGATGCTGATGGGCTGCGCCGTCGCCGAAACGACCGGTCTTTACGCCCTGGTCATCGCGATCCTTCTGATCTTCGTCGCCCCGAACCTGATGGGCAACAAACTGGTCAGTCTGATCCGCGACAACAAGGATATGGTCAAGGAGCTTGCGGAAGCCGCGAAGTCCGCCAATCCGTAATTTTCCCCGTCGCCGCGCCGTCGGGCGGCGAACCCCGGTTCCGACGGAGAAAGAGAGTATCACATGACGCATCTGCTCTTTGCGGAGGGCAACTTTCTGGAAGTGATTTCGGTCAACTTCTGGCAGATGATCATTTCGATATTGAACCTCGTGATCCTCTATCTGATCCTGAAAAAATTTCTCTTCAAACCCGTGAAGCGGACGCTTGAAGCCCGCCGTCAACAGGTGGACGATCTCTATTCGTCCGCAGAGACGGCGAAGACCGAAGCCGAAGCCGCGCGGGTCGAATACGCCGCCAAACTCGACCGCGCCGAAGAGAGCGCGCGGGAGATCGTGTCCGACGCGACGCGTCGGGCAAACGAACGGGCGGAGGAGATCGTCGGAGAGGCGAAAACCGAGGCGGATCGGCTCCGCCGCCGCGCCGACGAAGAGATCGCGCAGGAGAGGAAAAAGGCGCTGAACGAGGTCAAGAACGAGATCTCGGATATTTCGGTCGAGATCGCCGAAAAGGTGGTCGGACGCGAGATCCGGGAGGAGGATCACCGCGAGATGATCGACAGTTTCATCCGCGACCTGGAGGACGAGAGCCGTGTCTGACGTATCACGCGAATACGGCGCGGCGCTCTACCTGCTCGCGCGGGAGGAACACGCCGAAGAAGAACTGCTGGAAGAGACGCGCACGGCGTCCGCAGTGCTCCGGGAGAACCCCGCCTATCTGTCGCTTTTGTCCTCGCCCGACCTGAAAAAAAAGGAACGCTCGAACGCCGTCGCCGCCGCGTTTGCCGACGGACATCGGTATCTTGTCAACTTCCTTTCGATGATGGTGGAGCGGGGCTACGCGCGCGAGATCCCGGCGTGTTTTGACGAATATCTGCGGCTTTATCGCGAGGATCGCGGGATAGCCGTGGCGAAAGTACGGTCCGCCCTTCCCCTCTCGGAGGGTGAAAAAGAGAAACTGATCGCCGCGCTCGAACGCCGCTACGGCGTCACGGTCGAGGCGGAATACGCGGTCGACCCCTCGCTTCTCGGCGGAATGAAGGTCGAGATCTCGGGGACGCTCCTCGACGGATCGGCCCGGCGGAGACTCGACGGCTTGCGCGCCGACCTGTCCGCCCTTACCCTTTGATTTTTCACGGCAGAACGGGCAGACTGCCTGATGATAACCGACCCGCCGCGCGGCGGGATCCGCCCAAATCCGAACGAAAGGATCTACTACCTTGAAACTTCGTCCCGAAGAAATCAGCAGTATCATCAAGGAACAGATCAAGA
>CAMJDE010000136.1 GCA_946404295.1 uncultured Clostridia bacterium
TCCTCAATTTCCCGAAAGAGGAGTTGACCGAGCGTTACCGGCTCGCGGGAAAGTATAAGATCGAACTCGTGATCTCGCTCGGGGTCCCCGCGGAAAAAGTCGAAATCGAGGAACTGAAGGATGGCGACGTGAAATACTACCGCGACGAAACCGGCACGCACCACGTCCCGAAGCGGTCGCTTGACGAGGTGTTCCTCACCCCCGCCGATCTGTAAAAAAATGAATTGCGCGACGCGCAATTCAATTCACGGAGCCGTCGCAGACGGCGAGAATTCGTGACGCGCAGCGTCAATTCACGACGCGAGCCGTGCGAGCGTCATTTCACGACGGCGCAAGCCGTCAATTCATTGGGAAACGAATGAATTGCGATCAAAGATCGCGTGAATTGCACCTGCGGTGCGTGAATTGCACCTGCGGTGCGTGAATTGCCCTGCGGGCATGAATTGCGACCGTTGGTCGCGTGAATTGAACGGCTCCGCCGTTCGTGAATTGCGATCGGAGATCGCATGAAATGCGGCGCGGATTTCCCGCGCCGCGTTATTTCATGAATTGCGCGACGCGCAATTCAATTCACGGAGCCGTCGCAGACGGCGAGAATTCGTGACGCGCAGCGTCAATTCACGACGCGAGCCGTGCGAGCGTCATTTCACGACGGCGCAAGCCGTCCATTCATTGGGAAAAATGAATTGCACTTCGTGCATGAATTGCGGGCGATGCCCGCGTGAATTGAACGGCGTTGCCGTTCGTGAATTGCGATCGGAGATCGCATGAAACGCGGCGCGGATTTCCCGCGCCGCATAAAAAGTCCCCGCCGATCGGTCGATCGGCGGGGGCGTTTTATGCAACGGGTTCGGGCGACGGCGCGGAGGCGTCGGCGGACCGGGCGACGGCGCGGAGCAGTTTCGGGTAGGCGAACGCCGAACCGTTCAGTTTCTTTTGCAGGCGGGCGAGGTTCTTCGGGGTCTCGTCGATCTCGCGGGCGTAATTCCGGAACACTTCTTCCTGCATCTGCGGTGTGAACTGTCCCCGGCTCTTCCACTCGAGCGAGCCCGTCTCGAAAAGGAAGAAGGTCGAGAGCACGGCGTAGCGGACGCGGGAGTAGAAGTCGCCGTCGAAAACGACGTCGAGCAGGTCGCGGTGCAGAACGTAGAAGATCCACTTGCGGTACTCGTATTCGCGGTCGCGCATAAAGGCGAGAAAATCGCGCTCGCGGGCGAGCCGGTCGTCCGGCGTCTCGGATCTGAAGATCTTGTACGAAGCGGCAAGCCGGGCGGCGTTCTCCTGCTTTTTATACTCGAGTTTGGAATGAAGTTTGATCAGTTTGTCGAGGGTGGTGTCGCGCAGTTCGGGGTCGGGGGTCTCGCATTCGATCCCGCCGGTCGGATCGTCGCCCTCGAAGGGAGCGATCAGGGCGGCGAGTTCGCCGTATTTTTTGCGGTCGATCGTCGCCTGCACCCGGGACGCGAGGTTGAGAAGGATGCTCACCGTCGCTTGCAGCGGGTTGCGCGCGTCCTGCGCGATCTGAAGAAACCGCTCGCGCACGGGATAGATCAGGGGGAGCAGATCGGCGTCGAGGTTCTTGAAGGAGATCGGTTCGGTGTCGTTTTCGCGGACGCGGGTCTCGAACTTTTCGGGGTGGGTCAGAACGAGACGCAGCACCTCGGGGCAGGAGAAGCGGCACCCGATCTCGCGGTAGTTCCCGTACTCCTTCGAGAAGGTCGGGTATTTGCGGCAGGTCTCGGCGATGCGTTCGGGACCCAGCCGGACGTAGAGTTCGCAAAGGTGGTTGCGCATTAAAAACGGGCACTCGCCGTTGTCGCGCATCCGGAAGCAGGCGACCCCGTTGCGCTCGCTGATCGAGGCGACCATCCGGCGCCCGAAGGGGTCGCCCCTCGCGATGACGCGCTGGTACTCGAAGTAGGTCTTGTTGTCCAGTTCGAGTTTTTCGCGCACGCAGCAGGTGTCCTTGCACGCGCCCGCCGCGCATTGGAACCGATCGAACAGCGCCAACGTCCGAATGATCATACCGCTCTCCCCTCCCGCCCGGACGACCGGGCGAATCTTTTTACCCTATCATTATAGCAAATCCGCCGGGCGATTGCAAGGGGGCGCGCCGGATTTTCGCGCGTCGGGGCGCAGAAGAGCGAGAAAAAAAGGCAAGATTGTGAATTATTCGCGTTTTGGGTTGCAAACCGGGCGCTTATCGAATATAATATACTGTAGCGAAGAATTGCCCGGAGGAAAACGATGGATCCCGTCACTTTGGCAAAGGCGAAAGGAGCCGCCGTTCTCGGGCTCGGGGTATCGGGGATCGCGGCGGCGGAGTTCCTTCTTTTCCGCGAGGTCCCTTCCCTGTTCCTCTGCGACAAAAATCCCCTGAAAGTATACGATCCCGCCGTCGCGGCTCTGCTTTCCCGCGGCGCGGTCGGGTGCTTCGGCGACGGGTGGACGAACCGCCTGCCGACCGGGCTTCTCGTCCGCTCCCCCGGGATCCGTCCGGACCATCCCGCCCTCGTCGAACCGACGCGGGCGGGGGCGACCGTCACGAGCGAGATCGGACTCTTCCTTGCCGAATCCCCCGCGCGGCTGTTCGCCGTGACCGGGAGCGCGGGAAAAAGCACCGTCACGTCCCTCGTCGCGTCGATCTTCCGGACGGCGGGCTTCGACGCCCGCGCGGGGGGCAACCTCGGCGCCTCGCTGCTGCCCGCCCTCCCGACCCTGACGCAAAAGAGCGTCGCGGTCGTCGAACTCTCGAGTTTTCAGTTGATGGACCTGTCTCCCGAACCGGAGCGCGCCGCGCTCCTCAACCTGACCGAAAACCACCTGAACTGGCACACCGATATGGCGGAGTACCGCGCGGCGAAGGAACGGATCTTCGGACGGAATACCGTCGGGGTCTTCCCCGCCTTCGATCCCGCGCTGTTCGCCCTCGGACGGGGGCGGCGGGGATCGCGCTTCTTCTCTTTGACGCCCCCCGCGAAAGGCGACCTGCGCCCCGGCGAGGTTTGGGTCGCCCCCGACGAGGGTCTCGTCTCGATCGTATCGGAAGAGGGGGTTCGACGGCTTTTCCCCGTCGAACGCCTGTCGCTTCCGGGGCGGCACAACCTGCTGAACCTGCTTGCCGCCGTCGCCCTGACCGAGGGGATCGCGCCCGACGGGGCGATCGAAGAAGCGGTCGCTTTGTTTCGCGGTATCCCGCACCGGATGGAAGAGGTGCCGGGTCCCCCGGGGGTGCGCTGTATCGACAGTTCAATCGACACCACGCCCGAGAGGACGAAGGCGACCCTCTCGGCGCTCTTTCCCGCCCGCCCGCATCTGTTGCTCGGGGGCGCGGGAAAGGGGCTCTCGTATCTGCCTTTGGTCGAACCCGTGAAAGGGCGAACGAAGAGTGTGATCCTCTTCGGACGGGCGGCAAACGAACTTGCCGCGGCGCTCGACGCGGGCGGGGTCCGCTACCGCGTGATCCCCGATTTCGACGAGGCGGTCACAGCCGTCCTCGCGGCGGCGGAGCCGGGCGACACGGTCCTGCTCTCGCCCGCCTGCACCAGTTACGACGCTTTCCCGGATTTCGCCGCGCGCGGCGACCGTTTCCGCGCGCTCTGCCGGGGAAAGGAAAACGAATAAACGATATTCAAAAAAGGAAACAGAAAATGACCGACGTCAACAAACTGATCGAGCAAGCCGAAGAGGCGCTTGCTCCGCGTTTCAAAGAGATCGAAAAACGGAGCGAGCGGCACACCGCGCGCGTCCTCGAGGCGTTCCGGAACAACCGGGTGAGCGAGGCGACCTTCGCCTCGACCAACGGTTACGGGCTCGACGATACGGGGCGCGATACCCTCGATAAAATCTACGCCGAGGTGTTCGGGTGCGAGGCGGCGTTCGTCCGTCACTCGATCGTGTCGGGCACGCACGCCCTGACGATCGGGCTCTTCGCCCTGCTCCGCCCGGGCGACGTTCTGCTCTCTCTGACCGGAAAGCCCTACGACACCCTCGACGAGGTGATCGGGCTGTCGGGTGAAGCGGGCCGCGGGTCGCTCCTCGATTTCGGCGTGCGCTACCGCGAGGTCGCGCTGCTCCCCGACGGGTCGCCCGACTACGCGGGGATCGAAAAAGCCCTCTCGGAGGAGGGCGACGCCGTGAAGGTCGCCTTCATCCAACGCTCGAAGGGGTACCTTGACCGTCCGACGCTGACGGTTTCCGAGATCGGAAAACTCGCCCGCTTCGTCAAAGAGCGGACGAGCCGGGCGGCGGTCACGGTCGACAACTGCTACGGCGAGTTCACCGAGGACGAGGAACCGGTCGCCGTCGGCGCCGACCTGATGATCGGGTCGCTGATCAAAAATCCGGGCGGCGGCATGGCGGAGTCGGGCGGATATCTCGCGGGGAGAGCCGACCTTGTCGAACTCGTCGCCTGCCGCGCGACGGCGCCGGGGATCGGCGCTGAGGAGGGCGCGACGCTCGGGCATAACCGCAACCTCTATAAAGGGCTCTTCTACGCGCCGCACTCGGTCGGACAAGCGCTCAAGACCATGCACCTCGCGGCGTACCTGTTCTCGGCGTGCGGATTCGACGTCGAGCCGGGGTGGGACGCGCCGCGCTCCGACATCATTCAGACGGTTCGCTGCAAGACGGCGGACAACCTGATCGCCTTCTGCCGCGGGATCCAGGCGGGCTCGCCCGTCGACGCCTTCGTCACCTGCGAGCCGTGGGCGATGCCGGGGTACAGTTCCCCGGTCATTATGGCGGCGGGAACCTTCGTGCAGGGTTCGTCGCTCGAACTCTCGGCGGACGGTCCGATCCGAGAGCCCTTCAACGCCTATCTGCAGGGGGGACTGACCTACGAGAGCGGAAAGATCGGTATTCTCTCGGCGCTCGACGCCGTATTAAAAGCAAGAAACGGAGGAAACGACGAATGAAACGGGCATTTTTCGGGATCGCGCTGCTGATCCTCACCCTCGTCCTGCTCGTCTCCTGCGGACGGTCCGAGGTCCCCGAGGGAATGACGCTTCTCTCCGACCCCGACCTTGACGGCTTCGTGCTCTACGTGCCGAAGGGCTATACGGTCGACCGCTCGACCGGGGTCCTCACGGCGTTCGTTTCGGAACTGGATCCGACCTCCTACACGGCGACCCTGATCGCCCCGGAAGAGGAGACGGTCGCCGCCTACTTCGACCATAACCGCGCGTCGCTCGAGGCGATCGCCGACCCCGACACCTCGCTCGTTTTTGAGACCGAGAACGAGGAGTACAAGGTCGGAAAGGCGGAACTTCCCGGGCGGGTGTGGGTCTACGCCTTCACGCGCGGGGGGGTGAATTACAAGGTGATGCAGGTCTTCGTTCTGCGGGGCGACGCCCCCCGGGACGGCGTGGCGATCCTGACCTACACGGGTAAAGTGGACGCCACCGTGACCGGGACGGTCGGGTATGCCGACCACCTCAAGGATTTTGAACTCGCGGTCGCGAATTTCTCCTTCCGCGAGATCACGAAAACGCCCGAGGAAACCGAGAAGATCTTCGACCGCTTCGGGATCCCTGCCGTGAAGCGT
>CAMJDE010000137.1 GCA_946404295.1 uncultured Clostridia bacterium
GGGTCGTCCCCGCGGCGGA
This sequence comes from uncultured Clostridia bacterium, assembly GCA_946404295.1. Classification (GTDB taxonomy): domain Bacteria; phylum Bacillota; class Clostridia; order Oscillospirales; family CAG-272; genus UBA1740. The sequence goes on from CAMJDE010000137.1 coordinate 20, forward strand.
CTCCGAAAACTGAACGGCTGAAAGAACCCGGAAAGGAGGCGCGAGCGTGACCGAACAAACGCTTGCGGGGGAACTCTCCCCCCTTGAACCGAAAAAACGGCGCTTCCGCGCCTTCCTTTCCCGCGCCCTGAACCGGCTCCGCGCGATCTACCGCCGTCACCCGAGCCTGCTCTTCCTCTTCTGCTTCCTCGTTCCCGCCGCCCTGATGTTCTTCGTCCACGCGTGTTTCGGCGTCTATCCCTTCGGGGAAAGTTCGATCCTCGTGCTCGATATGAACGCGCAGTACGTCATGTTCTTCGAGGCGCTGCGCCGCGCGATCTACGGGGACGCGTCGCTGCTCTACTCCTTCTCGCGCAATCTCGGCGGCGAATTCCCCGGGATCATCGCTTACTATCTCGCAAGCCCGCTTTCGCTCCTCGTCGCGGTCTTTCCGAAAGGCAATATCCTTGAGGCGCTCTACACGCTCTACGTCGTCAAGTGCGGGCTGTGCGGTCTGACCTTCTCGATCTTTCTCAAAAAGATCTTCAAAACGAAGGATCACGCGACCTTCCTGTTCTCGTGCTGTTACGCGCTCTCGGGTTACGCGTTGATCATGCAGCACAACGTCATGTGGACCGACTGCGAGATCCTGCTCCCCCTGATCTGCCTCGGCGTCTATCAGATGATCCGCGAGAAAAAGTACAAACTGTACGTCGTATCGCTTGCAGTCGCGGTTTTCTCGAACTACTACATCGGCTATATGACGTGTATCTTCACGTTCCTGTTCTTCTTCTACTGCTATTTCAGCCAGACGAAGGAGGAACGCAACCCGCGGGGAGAGAGGGCGCATTTCGTTCGTTCGCTTCTCCGGATGGGCGTCTTTTCGGCGATCGCGCTGCTGATCGCCTGCCTGATCGTCCTCCCCGCCTACTATTCCCTTCAATTCGGGAAAAACGAGTTCTCCAACCCGACCTACGAATTCACGTCGAAATTCAAACTGTTCGACCTCTTCGGGACCCTGCTCTTTCATTCCTACGACACGGTGCGCCCCGACGGGATGCCGATTCTCTACTGCGGGATCCTGTCGATGCTTCTGATCCCGCTGTTCTTCATCTCCCGCCGCTTCCGCGTCCGCGAACGGCTGGCGGGCGCTTTGATCGTCCTTCTGCTGATCGCTTCGTTCTCGATCAAGTATTTCGACCTTGTCTGGCACGGTTTTCAAGCCCCGAACTGGCTGAACTACCGATACAGCTTTATGCTGATCTTCCTCCTCGTCACGTTCGCCGCGCGCGCCTTTGACAACCTCGGGGAAAAGGCGCCGCGAACCGTCGCGGGGGTCGGGCTGTTCGCCCTGCTCTTCGTCTTCCTTCTGCAGGCGTTCGGGATCCGGTATCTGCGCGACTTCTCGGGGGTTTATCCCGATATCGCCCTGATCGTCCTCTACGTCGTTCTGGTCTCCCTGATCGTCCGGCCGCACCGCTTCAAGGCGAGGGTCTTCAAAACGCTTCTGACCCTGCTCCTTCTCGTCGAACTGTTCGTCTCGGCGCTGCTCAACCTCGTGATGCTCGACGACGACGTGGTGGTCTCGAGCCGCCCGTCGTACCTGAACTTCCTGAACAAATGGCAGCCGGTCGTCGACGAGGTCGCGGAATCCGACGGCGATCTCTTCTTCCGCACCGAGTTTATCAACCGCAGCCGGATCAACGAATCCTACGCGCTCGGCACCTACGGCGTTTCGGGCTCGACCTCGACGCTCAACGCCGACACGATCGCGTTTCTTTCCAAAACCGGCGTCTCGGCGCAGTCGCATTGGGCACAGTACACCTCGTCCAACCCTCTGACCGACACGATCCTTTCGATCCGTTATATTATGCGGAATTCCGACGCCGCGGGAAGGATGCCCGCGATCTACGAAAAGATCTACGACGACGGGTCCGCCTCCTGCTATCTCAACCCCGACGCGCTCCCGCTCTGCTTCGCCGTCGATCCCATGATCCGGACGATCACCTTCCGATCGCCCGAGGAGGATTCAGACGACGACCGCACCTACTACGACAACACCTCCCCGTTCGCCGTCCTGAACATTATGCTTCGCTGTATGTTCGGGCGCGACGATACGCTCGGCGTCTATACTCCGATCTCGACGGGAAGCCCGTCGCTCGTCAATCTGACCGGCTACCCCGTTTCGGGACACAGTTGTTATAACAAAAAGGAACCCGAAAAACCCGCCACGATCACCTATCAGGTCACGGGGGATGGCGTGCGCGAGGTCTACGCCTTCTTCCCCTCCCGGTGGCCGCGCTCCTGCTACTATCAGATCAACGGCGAATGGGGCGGCTGGATGCTCTCGGGCAGTTCCTACGGCTTCATCAATCTCGGCGTACTTCCCGCCGACGAACCGACGATCTTCACGATCAACGTCTCGAACGACGACGGGCGCGTCTACCTCGACAATACCGTTTCGTCCTTTTTCTACCTCTTTGACGAGAACGCCTACCGCGCCGCCGTCTCGGAACTCTCGACGGGCGGGATCGAACTGACCTCGTTCGAGGAGGATCGCTTCGCCGGGACGGTCACCGTCCCGGAGGGACGGACGGCGATCTTTACCACCGTTCCCTACGATCGGGGCTGGATCGTCAAGGTCGACGGCGAACGCGTCGAAACCTACGAGACCCTCGACGCGCTGCTCGGTTTCGACGCCCCGGCGGGCGAACACGAGATCGAGTGCCGCTATATGCCCGACCTCTACGTCACCGGCGCGAAACTCTCGATCGTCGGGGGCGCTGCCTTCCTCGCCGTGCTCGCGGGCGAATTCGTTTACCGAATGATCCGGAAAAACAAGGAGAAAAGAGAATGTACTACTACGTTAAGGGAGAACTGACCTATTCCGATCCGTCGACCGCCGTCGTGGAGTGCGCCGGGGTCGGTTACCGCCTGACGGTCAGCACGATCACCTCCGACGCGCTCTCGCGCAGACGCGGCGAGACCGTCCGGCTCTTCACGCATCTTTCGGTGCGCGAGGACGGGGTCGAACTGTTCGGGTTCCTCTCGGAAGAGGAGCGCGAGGTCTTCAACCTTCTGACCGGGGTGTCCGGCGTAGGTCCGAAGGCGGCGATGTCGCTTCTTTCGAGTTTCTCCCCCGACAAGCTGATCTTTGCCGTCGGTACCGAGGACGTCAAGTCGCTCGCGCGCGCAAACGGCATCGGCAACAAGACCGCCGCGAGGATCGTTCTGGAACTGAAAGATAAGGTTTCGGGAGATCTGTTCGTCCGGAGCGGCGCGACGGCGGCGTCCCCCGACGGATCGCTGCTCGACGCGCCGAAGAAGAGCGGCAAACTGGTCGAGGCGACCGAGGCGCTCTCGGCGCTCGGCTACGACAAGTCACAGATCCTCTCGGCTCTCCGGGGGGTCGACGTCGAAAAACTCTCGCTCGAAGAGATCATCACCGCCGCGCTCCGCAAATTCGTAAAGTAACCGCCCGATCAAAGGAAGGGAAAAACCGAAATGGAACAAGAGTTTGATTTTGAAAACCGGATCGTTTCGAGCGAGTACGCTCCCGCCGACGCGGCGGAAGAGGTCAGTCTCCGTCCGAAAACGCTCGACGAATACATCGGGCAGGAGAAGGCGAAAGAAAACCTGAAAATCGGGATCGAGGCGGCGAAACTCCGCGGAGAGTCGCTCGATCACGTCCTGCTCTACGGCCCTCCGGGTCTCGGTAAAACCACCCTTTCGGGCATCATCGCCGCCGAGATGGGGGTCAATATCCGAACCACCTCGGGCCCCGCGATCGAAAAGCAGGGCGATCTCGCCGCGATCTTAACCAACCTCGCGGAGGGCGACGTCCTCTTCATCGACGAGATCCACCGCCTCTCGCGCTCGATCGAGGAGATCCTCTACCCCGCGATGGAGGACTACGCGATCGACATCATCATCGGAAAGGGTCCGTCGGCGCGCAGCATCCGGCTTCCCATTCCCCATTTCACCCTGATCGGCGCGACCACCCGCGCGGGACAGCTGACGACCCCGCTCCGCGACCGCTTCGGCGTGGTTTTGAAACTCGAACTCTACACCCCGGCGGAACTGGCGACCATCGTCAAGCGGAGCGCCAAGATCCTCGATATCAAGATCACTGACGAGGGCGCGCTCGAGATCGCGTCTCGCTCGCGCGGAACGCCGCGTATCGCCAACCGCCTGCTCAAACGGGCGCGCGACTTCGCCCTGGTGCGCGGAAACGGGTCGATCGACCTTTCGATGGCGAAAACCGCGCTCAAAATGCTGGAGATCGACGAACTGGGTCTTGACAACGCCGACCGCCGGATGCTCTCGGCGATCATCAACTATTACGACGGAGGTCCCGTCGGGCTCGAGACCGTCGCCGCGACCATCGGCGAGGAATCGGTCACAATCGAGGACGTTTACGAACCCTATCTGCTCCAGATCGGTTTCCTTTCGCGCACTCCGCGCGGGCGCTGCGTCACGCGGCTTGCCTACGAACACCTCGGGATCCCCTTCGGCGGGCGGAAAAAATCCGGCGATCAGATCCCCGGGCAGACCGACCTCTTCGGCGACGGAAACTGATTCCGGGGTCAAAGACACCCAATGATCGCAACGCTTTCGATCGCGTCGCTCACCTGCCTCTCGATCATTCTGTCGGTTCTCTTCTTTCCCGAGATACGGTTGGGACGAAAAAGGATCGGGCTCTACTGGATCATCGCGCTCCTCGGCGCCCTTATCCTGCTCGTGACCCGCCGGATCTCGCCGTCTGCGCTGTGGGCGGGTCTGACGGCGCAAACGGCGGTCAATCCGCTGAAGATCCTCGTCCTTTTCCTCTCGATGACCGCGCTCTCGGTGTTTCTTGACGAAATCGGGTTTTTCCGGTATCTTGCCGGGGCGGCAATCCGCGTCGCGGGGGAGAAACAGACCGTCCTCTTCTACACGCTCTACGGGCTGGTCTCGCTTCTGACCGTCTTTACCTCGAACGACGTCATCATCCTGACCTTCACGCCCTTTATCTGCTATTTCACGCGCTGCGCCGGGATTGACCCGCTCCCCTACCTCGTCTCGGAGTTCGTCGCGGCGAATACCTGGAGCATGGCGCTCCTGATCGGCAACCCCACCAACGTCTACCTCGGCGGCTCGGCGGGGATCGGGTTCGGCGAGTACGTCTCGGTGATGATCCTGCCGACTTTGTTTGCCGGGCTGACCTCTCTTCTCGTTCTGCGGCTCCTCTTTTTCCGGCAACTCCGCGAACCGATGGACCCGATCTGGACCGAGGAGGAAAAGCCCGACCGCGTTCTTCTTGTCGTCGGGCTCTCGCATCTTCTCCTCTGCACCGTTCTGCTTGCCGTCGGGTCGTATATCGGTCTTCCGATGTGGATCGTCTCGCTCGGCTTCGCCGTCTCGCTCTTCCTGTTCGTTTCTGTCGCGTCGCTCTGCCGCAAAAAGAAGCCGACCGAACTGCTCCGCACGGCGAGGCGGCTTCCCTGGCCGCTCGTCCCCTTCGTGCTCTCGATGTTCACGATCGTCCTCTCGCTCTCCTCTT
>CAMJDE010000138.1 GCA_946404295.1 uncultured Clostridia bacterium
AGCGCACTGACAGTCGTCTATCTGCGTACCAAATACTACGACGTCAGGGAGTTCCGTTCGATCCGGACGGTTTACGCCATCCACAATATCGAATACCAGGGAAAATACGACCTCGCGATCCTGGGCGATATTTTCGGACTTGACGACCGTTTCCGGCCCGTCGTTGAATACGACGGATGCATCAACCTGATGAAGGGGGCGCTCGTCGTCGCCGACCGCGTCACGACGGTCAGCCCGAACTACGCTTGCGAGCTTCGCCAGGCGTACTTCGCCTACGGGCTCCAGCACGTCATCAACGCCAACGGGCATAAACTGTCGGGGATCATCAACGGGATCGACGTCGACTATTTCTCCCCCGAACGCGGCGGCGATATCGTCGCTCCCTACTCCCTCCGGGACGTTTGGGAAGGAAAGGCGAAGAACAAGGCGGCGATGCAGAACGAGCTGGGGCTTCCCGTCCGCCGCGACGTTCCGCTCGCCGTGATGATCACGCGGCTCGCGCGGCAGAAGGGCGTTGATCTTCTGACCTGTATCCTCGACGAATTGCTCGGCGCGGATATGCAGTTCGTGATCCTCGGGACGGGGGACGCCGATTACGAACAGACTCTGACCGATATCGCGTCGCGTCATCCCGACAAGATGCGCACGCTCCTGAAGTTCGACCGCGCCCTCTCCAAACGGCTCTACGCCTCGGCGGATCTGTTTTTGATGCCGTCCCGTTCGGAGCCCTGCGGTCTTGCGCAGATGATCGCCTGCGCCTACGGCACGATCCCGGTCGTGCGCGCGGTCGGCGGTCTCTACGACACGATCGTCCCGTACGGGCAGGAGGGAGCCAACGGTTTCGTGTTCAATAACTACAACGCGCACGAACTGCTCTTCCGCGTCAAGGACGCGCTCTCGCTCTACCGGAACCCCGACGAGTGGGGCAAACTCGTCACCGGCGCGATGACGACCGACTTCTCCTGGGATCGCTCCGCGCAAAAATACCTGAAGCTCTACCGGGGGCTCTGATCTCCCGTATTATTTCCGAGAAAGGAAACCGCAATGGCACAAGCAAAGACCGTAAAGCAAAACCCCGTTCAAAAGAAAAAAGAGGACCGGATCAACGCCGAAACGCTCCGCAAACTGATCGACGCGAAACTTCTTTCGCGCGGGATCGGCACGCCCGAAGAGGCGACCGACGAGCAACTCTACCGCGCCGTCGTCGCCGTCGTCAAGGACGTGATGAACAAGGACCGAACCGATTTCAAAAAGCGGATCAAGGCGGCGAAGAGCAAGAAGGTCTGCTATCTCTGTATGGAGTTTCTCGTCGGGCGTTCGCTCGAAAAGAACGTGAACAACCTCGGTATCCGGGAGGCGCTTGACAAGGTGCTTCTCGACTACGGGCGCGATTTCGCCTCGATCTTCGCCTGCGAGACCGACCCGGGGCTCGGAAACGGGGGGCTCGGGCGGCTTGCCGCCTGCTTTATGGATTCGCTCTCCGCGCTCGACTATTCGGCGTCGGGCTATTCGCTGCTTTACGAGAACGGGCTCTTCCGTCAGAAACTCGTAGACGGCGAGCAGGTCGAGATCCCCGATCAATGGATCGAACACGGCGGCGCGTGGCTGATCGCGCGTCCCGAAAAGAGTATGTCGGTCCGTTTCGGCGGGCAGATCAGCGAAAACTGGGAGAACGGACAACTCAAGATCACGAACACCGAGTACGACGAGGTGCGCGCCGTCGCCTACGATCTGATGATCCCCGGCACGACCACCAACGCCGTCAACACGCTCCGGCTCTGGAAGGCGAAGGAGGCGGCGGTGCCCACTCTCGGTTTCTCGACCCAGGGGACCTACGTCAAGTCGCTCGAGGAGACCAGCCGCGCCGAGGAGATCACGAAACAGCTCTATCCGCCCGACAACCACGATGAGGGAAAACTCCTCCGTCTGACGCAGCAATACTTCCTCGTTTCGGCGTCGCTGCAGAGTATTTTCAGCGACTATTACGCGTCCTACGGCTCGCTTGCCGGGTTCTCGGACCGCATCGCCATTCACATCAACGATACGCACCCGGCGCTCTGCATTCCCGAACTGATGCGGATCCTGATGGACGTCTACTCCTATTCGTGGGAGGACGCGTGGGACACGGTCGTCAAGACCGTGACCTACACCAACCATACCGTGATGCCCGAGGCGCTCGAGTGCTGGCGGGTCGATCTCTTCCGCCTGAAACTCCCGCGGATCTATATGATCGTCGAGGAGTTCAACCGCCGTTTCTGCGCCGATCTCTGGAAACTCTATCCCGGCGACTGGGATCGCATTTCGCGGATGGCGGTCGTCGCCTACGGGCAGGTGCGGATGGCGAACCTCTCGGTCGTCGGCTCGCACACCGTCAACGGCGTGTCGGCGCTGCACAGCGATATTCTGAAAAAGACCGTTTTTCACGATTTCTATAAGATGACGCCGTGGAAGTTCACGAACGTCACCAACGGCGTTTTTCACCGCCGCTGGCTGATTTCGGCGAACCCGGGGCTGACCGCGCTTCTGAAGGATTGTATCGGCGACGGCTTTGCCGAGCACCCCGAGGAACTCGAGAAGTTCGACCGGTTTGCCGACGATCCCGCCGTCCTCGACCGTCTCGGCGAGGTGAAACGGCAGAACAAAGTGCGCTTCGCCGCCTACGTCAAGGAGAAAACGGGACAGATCATCGACCCCGACTCGATCTTCGACGTTCAGGTCAAGCGGATGCACGAATACAAGCGGCAGCTTTTGAACGCCTTGAAGATCCTCTCGATGTATCAGGAGATCTGCGACAATCCGGCGTCGGTTATCCCGAAGCAGACCTTCATCTTCGGTGCAAAAGCGGCGCCGGGGTATCAGATGGCGAAGAAACTGATCCGGTTCCTCTATTTCCTGAGCCGCGAACTTGAGGGCAACCCGCTGACGCGCGATCGGCTGAAACTCGTCTTTATGGAGGAGTACAACGTCAGTCTCGCCGAGATCCTGATCCCCTCCGCCGACATCAGCGAGCAGATCTCGCTCGCCGGGAAAGAGGCGAGCGGAACGGGGAATATGAAACTGATGATGAACGGCGCCCTGACCCTCGGGACCCTCGACGGCGCGAACGTCGAGATCCTCGATTCGGTCGGAGACCCGAACGTCTATATCTTCGGTCTGAACACCTACGAGGTCGATGAACTCTGGCGCCACGGCTATATCGCGCGCGAGTTCTATCACTCCTCCGAGACGCTGCATCGCACGATCGACCGTCTCTGGTACCCGATCGGCGGGCAGGACTTCTCGCATATCGCCGATTATCTGATCAACGGCGGTTATACGGTCGCGGATCCCTTTATGTGCCTTGCCGATTTCGATTCCTACTGCGTGACGGCGGAACGCGCCCTGAACGACTACCGCGACAGACGCGCGTGGAACCGCAAATCCCTGATCAACATCGCGCGCTCGGGTCGTTTCTCGAGCGACGTCTCGATCCGTCACTACGCGAACGAGATCTGGCACATCGACCCGGTCGGCGGTGAACCCCTTGTCTGATCTTCGTCCGGATCCCGCACGCGTGCTTGCCGTCTGCGGGAGATACGAGGGTGTTTGCGGAAACGAACGCTACGCCGACCGCCGCGCCGCGGGTCGGCGGGACGCCGTGTCGCTCTCGTTCTTGATCCCGCGGCAGATCGGCGCCGCCTCGGTCACGCTCGTCGCGTGCTCCGGGGACGGACAAAACGAAAAGACCTTCTCGCTTTCCTGGGAAGGTCTTTTCGGCGCGTCCGACCGATACGCGGTCGACCTGACGGGACGGCTCCCGGTCGATCTGTGGTTTCTCTCGGTCTTTGCCGAGACCGCGATCGGGCGCGTGTGGCTGCTGCGCCGCCCGGGTGGGACCCTTGCGTTTTCCTTGACGCCGCCCGGAGAGATCGAATCCTTCCAGTTGACCGTCACCGATTTTCCGAAGCGGAAGGATCCGGCGGATGGCGGCGCGGTCTATCAGATATTCGTCGACCGATTCAATCGCGGGAAAGAGACCCCCGTTCCCGAGGGGATGGAACTCGTCTCCGACTGGAACTCGCACGACGTCGAATATCCGATCTATCCCGGCGCGCCGATGAAGAACAACCGCGTGTGGGGAGGGAACCTGTCCGGGATCGTCGAAAAACTCGACGAGATCGCATCTCTCGGCGTGACGCTGATCTATCTGTCCCCGATCTTTCTTTCGCCGTCGAACCACCGCTACGACACGTCGGACTATCTGACGATCGATCCGCTCGTCGGGGACGAAAACGATCTGAAAGAACTGATCGCCGAGGCGAAAAAGCGGGGGATCGGGATTCTTCTCGACGGCGTGTTCAATCATACCGGATCCGACAGCGTCTATTTCAATCAAAAGGGGCGTTTTCCGGTCCTCGGCGCCTGTCAGGGTCCCTCATCGCCCTTTTACCGCTGGTACAACTTCCGGCACTTCCCGGATGACTACGAGTGCTGGTGGAATATTCCGATCCTGCCGCGTATCGATCCCGACGAGCCCTCCTGCCGCGATTTCTTCGCGGGTAAGGACGGCGTGATCGCCCGCTACGCCGCGCTTGGCGTCAAGGGATTCCGGCTCGACGTGGCGGACGAACTCTCCGACGACTTTATCCGCGCGATCCGCGAGCGTCTTTCCGCTTTTGACAAGACTGATCTGCTCTACGGTGAGGTCTGGGAGGACGCGTCGAATAAGATCGCCTACGACAAAAGAAAGCGTTACTACTGCGGGCGGGAACTCGACGGCGTGATGAACTATCCCTTCCGCACGGCGATCCTTGAGTATCTCCGGGACGGGAAAACCGATTCGCTCGCGTACTATATCGGCGAGGTGATGCCGAATATGCCGCGCGAGACGGTGCCTCTCCAACTCAATCTGATCGGTACGCACGACACGGCGCGCGCGATCACCGCCCTCGCTGGAGAACCCGAAAACGGACGGACGGTCAGGGAACTCGCCGACGTGAAAATGACGCGCGAGGAATACGACGTCGGAGCACGGCGGCTGATCCTGGCGTTCCTGCTTTCGGCGACGTTCCCGGGGCGACCCATGATCTACTACGGCGACGAGGTCGGGATGGAGGGGTACAAAGACCCGATGAACCGGATGCCGTACCCGTGGGGAATGGAAGATACAAACGTCCGCGAAGCGTACCGCGCGATCGCGAAACTCCGTGCGGAGACCAAAGCGTTGCAGAGCGGCGCGTTTAAACTCCGGTATCTCGACGATTCGCTTCTCGTTTACGAACGAAAAGCGGGAAAAGGCGCTGTCACGGTGTTCATAAATCGTTCACAATCTGTTTTAAGTGTCTCTCTTGATGGCAAATATCGCGATATAATCCGAGGCAGAAGCGCAAACCGCTCGATTGCGCTCGAACCGCTCTCTTTTGCGGTCTTGTCGGAACAGGATACTTGATTTTTTGCCCGATTTGCCCGTTTTTGGGGCTGCTGACAGAACCTTTTTCGCATAGATCGGCGCCCGATCAGCCGAAAATACCTCCGGGAACAAAACCGTTTCCGGAGGTT
>CAMJDE010000139.1 GCA_946404295.1 uncultured Clostridia bacterium
AAGAACTGACGCATCATAAAGATGTAGAGCCCGTTCTTGAAGGCAAGTCCGGTCGCGGACAGGATGGCGAACGGCCAGTAGGTGTTGGTCAGGCGGATCGAATGACCCGTGATCAACTCGATCAGACCCGGCTTGTTGGTCGCCTGGATCGCGAAGAAGTCGAACTCCCCGAAGTGCTGGAAGAGCGACAGCGAAAGCGTCCGGTGCGGGATCGCCATCGTGACGATGACGAGAACGAGGACCAGTTTGTTGCCCTTGAAACGGAACTTGGCAAGTCCGTAGCCGATCATACAGGTCACGAAGGTCTGCAGAGCGGCGGACAGCCCCGAGAGCAGCAACGTGTTGCGCAGGATGGTGAGGTAGTGCCAATGCTCCGCCAGTTTCACGTAGATGTTGAACGAGACCCGCGTCGGGATCAGCTGCACCTGCGTGTTGCTGAAATCCGAGAGCGGCCAGATCGATTTCATCATCTGTTCCAAGAACGGAGACAGGATGACGAAACTGATACCGACCATCAGGATAAAGCGGAAGAGGTACCAGACGCGGTCGATCCAGAAGGACGAGGACGTCAGGCGCATCAGGAGGCGCTGTTTGAAGGGGATCTTCCCTTCAAAATCCATTTTAACGCCGCGCTTGGTGATGACGGCTTGAGGCGAGGGATTCTTGTTGATCTGCTGATTATCCATCTTCATTCCCTCCTCAATCACGTCTCTGGTAGAAGACGTACGCCGACACGATACCGGCGAACGCCGCCACGATCGCGAAGACGATCAGGAAGTAGACCCAGTATTCCGCCGTGGCGAGACTCTGGCTTTCGTTTCCGTACACGTTCGCGATAAACTTCATCACCGTATTGTTGTTCCGGGTGAAGCTGTCGATGATGGTGTAGATACCGTTCACGAGGATCATCGGGCTGATCATCGGGAAGGTGATCTTCCAGAAGGTTTCCCACGCCGACGCGCCGTCGATCCGCGCCGCCTCGTAGATGGCGGGGCTGATCGATTGCAGACCGGCAAGGAAGATCAACATCTGAACGCCGGAGTAGCTGATGATCTGGAAGATCCGGTTGACGAGGTCGATGACGTACGTAACGAGTTCCCCGCCGACCGCCATATTTGAGAGCAGCATCCGGACGTCCATCGCGGAGATGAAATCGGTGGCTGCGCTCACGCCGGATCCGTCGTCGAGCTCCTCGGTCGAGCTGCCGGTCGACGTCATGGCTTCAAGAAGACCGGTCGAGAGAATGACGGGGACGAAGAAGATCGCGCGGAAAACGGCGCGCCCGAGCATCTTCTGGTTGAGGATGACCGCGACGAAGAGCGCGAAGATAACGACCGCGGGGACCTCCCAGAGCAGCTGCACGATACCCTCGCCGAGTTTCGCGACGAAGTCGGCGTCCTTGCTGAACATGGTCTTGTAGAACTCGAACCCGTGGTTGACCACCTCGGTAAATGCCCAGCCCTCCGCGTCGGTCTTGAGATCGACCGTCATGAAACTGAAGCAGATCGAGTCGATGATGATGGGGAGATAGACGAGGATGAAGCCGAGAACGAAAGGCAGGACGAAGAGCCAGCCCTTGAGCGCCTTACGCTCTGCGAGCGAGGGGTGACCGAGCTTCGGAAGTTTGAGTTTCATATTTTGTGAAGTCGTCATTTCCTTCGTCCTCCTTTACGGTGTTCTCGGATCGGTCGTCCCGTCTTCACGGGGATCGAGCCGGATAAAGTCGTACTTGCCGAGCGTGTAGTCGACGCCGCCGTATTTCACCGTGACGGTGAAGATACTGAAGTTGAGCAGGAAGCGGATCGTCTGATCGCCCTTCTTGTAACTGACGAGCACGACCGAGCCGTCGTCGATGGTGTAGGCGGTCTTCTTGTACGCGGGGTCGTCCGCCTCGGAATCGGTGACGAAACTGTTCTTGGTCTTGGTCGCGTAGTTTTCGACGCCTCTGATCGAAACCTCCATCACGCCGGCGGGATCGTCGTTCTCGTTTGCCGTCTTGAACGCCTCGACCTGTTCACGGAGCCAATCGCTCGGAGCGGCGTTGAGTTGTTCTTCGGCGTCGGCGAGAATCGCCTCCGCGTCGATCGTGACCTTGATCGTCTGTCCCACGTCGGTGGAGTAGGTGTAGTACGGATCGGCGGGATCGATCAATTTCTTCAGAGCGTCGGGCGCGATGTCCTTGTCGGCTGTCCCGGCGGGGTAGTCGCCGCGGATCGCCTCGATGACCTCCTGGATCCGCAGCATCGCCTCCTCGCCGTAGGTTCTGCCGGTCAGCATTCCCTGTCCGAGGGTCTTGATGCGGGTATCTCTCTCGGAGTCGGACGTAGCGATACCGACGTACCAGAGATAGCGGAGCAGTTTGTTGCGTTCGGTGATCTGATCCTCATACTGTCTTGTGAGCAGCGAGAAGTACTCTTCCTCGAGGATCTTCCCGTCCTCTTCTTTTTCGCTCTCCTGCACCATCCGTTCGGCGGCAAGGAACTTGTGATCCGAGATCAGGGCGGTCTGCAGATCGCCGATCGCGTAGTCGAGGATATCGTAGTAGGAGATCAGATCGTCGTGCCAGATCGCGTAGTTCGCGGAATAGTGCTTGATGAGTTCCTCGTAATCCTCTTTCATCAGATCGGTGTTCTGATAGACGAGGATCACGTACATGCCGGCGCCGCTCTCGATGTCGCGGAGGAGTTCGTAGTCGGGGTTGCCCGCCTCGTTGAAGACCTCGCCCGCGTACTGGAGCGAACCGTGCATCACCATTCCGAAGAACGGAATCGTGCGCGACACGTAGTTGTAATGGCTTCCGTCGACCGGAGCGCCGAGCAGATAGTCGAGGTACGGGATCGTATAGACGTTGCCGCCCGTCGACATCACGGTGTACTTTTCGGACGCCTTGCCCACCATCTCCGTGATCATCGCCTTCGACTGTTCGCGGGTGAAGAAGTCGTCCTCGTTGAAGTTAGAGGACAGGTCCGTCGCGAGGTTCGCGAGCGAGATCGCCGTCGACTTGAACTTGGAGAACTTCTTGTCGAACTTGTTGAAGAGCGTAAGAAGTCTGGAAGCCGAGATCAGAAGACCTCTGTTGGAAATCAGTTCGCGGTAGATCGTGCTGTAGACCAGTTTCCTCGTGTAACGATTCCCCATGGTGCGCACCCCGTTCTTCTTACGCGAGATGCCGCCGATCTTGCCGACGCGGTAGTTGTAGAGCAGGTCGACGTCGGTGTACGCCTCGAATCCCTCCTCGGCGTGCTCCTCGACGTATTCGACGAGCGATTTGAAGCCCTTCTTGCCTCCGACCTCCCTCATCCACTTGACGCGGTTCGGGTAGTAGCCCTTGAAACCGTCGTTGTAGTAGCCGATCAGACGGAACTTGACGTTCGAGATCCCCGCTTCGCGGAGTTCGTTGCCGATCGTCTGCACGTCCTTGAAAGAGGTCAGCGGCTTGTCGACCTCGATCGGGAACGAGAGGATCGTGTCGATCGTCTTGACCGTTGCGTAGGTCTCGATGTAGAGCGGGAGCCGCGCCTTGAGTTCCTCCTCGGTCAGCGCGGTGAGTTCGCCGCGCCCGGTGAGGTAGTCGCGGTAGGCGGCAACCATACCGACGTAGTCGGCGCGATAACCGTCGGGGTTCAGCGTCTCGTCGGTCAGCATCACGTACTTCTGCGTGTAGAACCCGTTGTACTTGAAGTCCGCCGAGATCGACACGGTGCTTCCCTCCGAGAGCCGGTTGATCGCGTAGTTATCGGTGGAGCGGAAGGCGTAGGACGCGTAAACGCCGACGTAGGTCCCGGCGTCGTCGAGTTTTTTCGAGATGAGGCGCGCAAGCGACTCACCCTCGGAAATGATGGCGAGGAAGCCGACGTGCTCATCGCCGTAGGTATACTGCTTCTTGTCGGCGTTGTAACCGGTCACGACGCGGTTCACGGCGCCGAAGACCGGAAGCCGGATCGGCTGGCTGGAACTGACGGTGTCGCCCGTGTCACGCAGCGCGAGGTTCTCGTACGCGTAGTCGTTGCCGTAAACCTGCTGGTTCAGAACGGCGCTGGACGGCATGGTCTTGTTGTAGATCAGCGCGCCGCTGCCGTCGGGATAGAAGAGATAGCCGTCGTTCTTTTCGACGTTGTCGGTCGGACCCGCCCCGAAATACCGGAGGAACGACAGTTCGGTCAGTTCGTACTTCGACTCGTCGAAAATGATCGAGGAAGCCGGAACGTCGACCGTCACGCCGGTATCGTCGAGCGTGTACTCGAGCGCGCAGCGGAACAGAGGGTTATCGAAGACGACCGGGTCAAACCCGACCTTTTCCTCGTGCATGAGCATCGTCGCGAGAGTGTAATCCGGAATACAGTCGAGGAAGTATTGCTGTACCTTCTGGAAGCGCCGGATGATCGACGCCTCGCTGATGCCTTCTCCCCGCTCGAAAGTGAGCGTCCGGATCACAGGATATTTCTCTCCCGGTTCGAGGTCGTAGTCGAGGACCCTGTACTGCTTTTTCAGCGATTCGATCGTCGAGGCGGCGTCGGCCTTGGGCTTCCCGTTTTCGTCGTAGTACTTGTTCAGGTCGACGTCGGTATCGTAGGCATTCGTAAAGTTACCGAAATCCTTGTACACGGCGTTCAGTCTGTCCGCGACTCGGGATTCGTGCGGAAACACAAACTCGGTCGTCGAACCCTGGGGGATCTCGAGTTCCGGGAACAGATACCGGAGTTGCTCGAGGACCTCGCTCTGCTTCTCCTGCGCCGCCGCGACGACCTCGGGATCGGTGCTCTTGAGATCTGTCTTGATCTGATTCTTCACCGTCTTGTAGTCGTAACGGAAACGCGAGCAGACGTTGTTGTCCTTGCCTGCGTCTGTGGACGGAGGACCTCCAATCTTGTTGATGGCCTCGAAAAACGCTTTCGCATCTCTGTTGATTTCAAGTTGGCGTAAATCCTCGTAAATCTTTCCTTCGGTAAGGTTGATGAAGGAATCGAAGTGAGCGACAAAATTATCGTATCCCATCGTTTCGAGGATTGTCTCCTCATAGGGAATCAGGATCGACTCAATGAAATCGCTCTCGAGGATAGCCTGCGGCGCGATGTAGCGGCTGGTCACGTCGCCCATCGTGTACTCGACGCGGATACCGTTCTTGATCCGGCTGACTTTGATCTGTCCCTTTTTCGCCGCCATGGCGAAACTGTTGTAGTTGACCTTCGCGGCTCCCGCCTCGTAGGTACGGTACGACAGCCAGACCTGCGACAGTTTGTCGTCCTGCTGCGACGTTCCGACGTTGACGGGGTTGGACGTCAGATACTGACCCGTCGCGCGGTCGCGGAGATACACCTCTCCCGTATACTTGTTGCAGAAGAGCTGATACTTGTCGGTCTGGGCAAAGAGTTCGCTCCAGCCCGCCGCGATCTCGTCGGAGAGTTTCTTGGTCACTTCTCCGTAGGGGGCGTTGTCGGCGTCCTTGTTGGTTTCGGCGGCTTTGGTCGCCTTTTCGAATTCCGCCTCCTCTTCGTCGGCGGCAACGGGAAGAATGATCGCTCCGAGCAGA
>CAMJDE010000140.1 GCA_946404295.1 uncultured Clostridia bacterium
TCAGCGCGCCGGTGTAGAGCGCATAGTCACCGGTCATAAACACGCCGTTGAACACGCCGTAGGCAACGAACCCGTAGCAGACGCAGTTGACGATCGACGAGACCAGCGAGATCGAAACGTGCCAGATCCCCTCGTGGATGATGAGCCGGCGAAGCCCGGCGAAGTAGCGTTTGAAGACCGACTGATAGGCGTCGATGAACGCCCCCGACAGGTCGTAGAGCCGGATCTCCTTGACGAGGTCCTTGTTGACCAGCACGTCGGAATAGTAGTTCATCTCGCGGCGGTCGCGCGAGCGGAAGCGCATATACGCCCAGTTCTTGCGCCGGTAGATGAAGTTGACGATCGCGGAGGGGAAGGAGACCGCCAGAATCGCCGCCGCGGCGAGCGGCAGGTCGGCGGAGAGGATCAACAGGTACCCGACGAAACTGATGACCGTACTGATCATCGCGAAGAAGTTGGAGATGATCTCGATCGGGCGGTGTCCCGCCTCGCGGTTCGCGTTTTCGAGTTTCTCGTAGAACTCGGGCATATCGAAGGAGGCGTGATCGATCTTCGCCGCCTTCGTCATGATCAGCGTTTTGACGTGCCGCACGACCAGCTCCCCGGCGATCCGGGTGGTCGCGGTGCTGATCCGTCCGATCACGTTGTTTAAGATGCGGTAGGTGAAGAGGAAGATCAGAAGGTACATCGTCGTCGAGCCGAAGAACGACTGCGCCCACTCGTCGAACGCGACGGCGGCGCCCGACGCGCTGTCGCGCGCTTGCTGGGCGATGATCTCCTGCAATTCGTTTAAGATCTCTTTGGAGATCAGCGAGCCGACGATCGGCATCACGCCCTGGAACAGAGCGATGAACGACTTGACGAACAGGATCCACGGACCCGTCTTCCACACCAGGGCGAAAATGTAGCCGAGCCGCGAGAAGAAGCCGCCGATCAACTCTCCGAGAAAGCGGGGCAGGTCGGCGATATTCTTCGGGGGCGGCACGCGCGGCACGTCGTCGCGCCGCGGCGGGGGCGGCATCATCGGGATCATATACCGTTATTTCTCCTTAAAGAGACGATTTGTTGCAACCGCAACCATTATACCACGGGAGAGGGGGGAAGTCAAGATGATCTTCCTATATTATAACAGAGCGGGGCGGGGGTGTCAAGAAAAACGCGCCCGACCGTCGGTCGGGCGCATTTCACGACGCGGAGCGTCAATTCACGCGCTCGAAAAGCGCAATTCACGCCGCCGACGGCGGCAATTCATATAAAAAAGCGCCCCGCGGGGGGGGCGCTTTTTTGCAATCTGTTTTCCGCGATCAGTCTCCCTTGATCTCCTTTTCCAGTTCGGAACCCTCGAGGACGTAGCACGAGACACCGGATCCGGTGTCAAAAACCAAGAACTCTATTTCAAAAGAGACCGAACCGGAGAATGCATCGTTTGTGTAATTTGAATCTTCGTCATTCGTCGGAAACATATACACTTTTCCGTCGTCGGAGATCCGCCAGATAAAAGTTGTTGATTTCTCACTGTTAGTGGTACGGGTATAGCGATAGCCGGTTCCGTCGGACTCGAATACGAAATAGCGTTCCGTTCCGGAGGCCAACAACTCCCGTGCGGACACATACTTTTTTCCGTAGGCGATAGTCGGCTCTTTTTTACCGGAGACGGAGAAACACCCTGCGAAGATCGACAAGAGCGCGGCGAGGGTCAGCAGGAGGGCGATTGTTTTCAGCGTTCTTTTCATCGTTTCGTTTCCTTTCAAAAGCGTCGGATCAGTCGGTCGGAACGGTTCAGTCCTCGTTCAGCGCCTGTTCCAGTTCGGAACCTTCGAGGACGAATTGCCGGACGTAATCTCCGTATTGATTTGATCCGTACGCAAGCAGAAAGTCGTTTCCGAACGTCAGAGGCATGGACGAAGAGAAGTTGAGAAAACCTTTTTCTTCCGTGGTATCGTCGTAATACGTCGTTTTGGTTCCGAAGAGAGCGACGGAACCGTCGTCCGCCGCCGCCCACCGGAATTCCCATTTTGCCGAAACCGTATACTCTTTACCGGAATATTCCGTACCGCTTGTGTGCGCTTCGAAGTATCCGGTGTGATCGGAATGAAACACAAAACAGTAGCGGTTGTCGCCGCCTGAGATAAATCGGTATTCCTTGTCGTACACGACGCTCGGCTGAGCGTCGTGTACGACGCTCGCGTTCACGGTGCTCGAGAAACACCCTGCGAAGATCGACAAGAGCGCGGCGAGGGTCAGCAGGAGGGCGATTGTTTTCAGCGTTCTTTTCATCGTTTCGTTTCCTTTCAAAAGCGTCGGATCAGTCGGTCGGAACGGTTCAGTCCTCGTTCAGCGCCTTTTCCAGGTCGGAACCTTCAAGGACGAATCTTTCCGTGCCGTTTGTATATAAACGGATGAGAAACTCTCCGTCGTCTCCGAAAGACATCGGGAGATCACTGATGCTGAAACGTTCTGACCCTTCGTCAAACTCTTCTTTCGTTTTGAACAGGTAGATCGAATTCCCGCCGTCTCCGGTTCTCCAGACATAATAAATCCTGCCGGAGTAAACGTAGGAGTTAGAAGACGAGGAGTCTGTATGATGTATTTCATAATAACCGGTGTGATCGGAATTGAATACGTAAGACGATTCCCAATCGGTATGCCCGATCAGACTGTATTTTTTGCCGTAAGCGATCTTCGGCGTGCTTGAGAAGCATCCGGCGAAAATCGACAAGAGCGCGGCGAGGGTCAGCAGGAGGGCGACGGTTTTCAGAATACGTTTCATTTGTTCGTTCCTTTCGGTAAATGGTTTTTTTGTCAAAGCGGGGAGGCGTTCAGAACGGTTCGTCCGCTCCGTTCGCCCGGGCGTACGCTTTTTCCTGCGTGTCCCGGATCAGCGCGAACACTTCTTCGTAATCGGGGAGAAAGAGCAGGGTTTGCGAGTTTGCGCTGTAGCGGTTGACGCTTCCGCCGTTGGTCGTCGTATCGTCGTTCAGGACGACCGAACCGACCTTGCACCGCCGGTCGATCAGCCCCCGGCTGATCGTGACGGTCGAGAGTTTCGCCAGCGGTTTGACCATTCTTGTCACCTCGTTTCACCGTTCCCGGGCGCGTCCGTTGCCGCCGCGCCGTCCCCGGGTCGGCTATATTGTAGCACTTTTGTAGTTTTTTGTCAAGTGCCTTTTGCGGCGAAGAGGGAAGACAAGAGGGGCGCACCCCGAAAGGGTGCGCCCCTCTTGTCGCGGAATTGCCGCGAGCGTCCGTCTATTTGACGTACTCGATCCGGTATTCCACCAATCGCATCACGTTTTCTTCCGCGTCCCACAGAACGCCGAGAAAAGTATAGGTTCCGTTTTCGCCCGGGGGCGCGTTGAACTCCTTTGTGTCCTCGTTAAAGACGAGATAGTAGTCGCCGTCGAAAGCGTCGAAGTAGGACGAGGTCACGCCGATCAGGTCGTTCGGGATGCGGTCGATCCACTTCGCGTCGCCCGCGAGGTTCTTTTCAAACTCCTCGACGGCGCTCTCGTCAAACAGGACGTCGCTGGTAGACAGGATATAATCGCGCCCCGGCGACTGCGTTCCCTTCGTCCAATCGAAGGTGTCGATCCGGGAATAATCCGGAATATCGATCCCGAGCATCTCTTCCGCGCGCAGGACCGGTTCGTCCCCGTGCGTGTAGGGATCGGGCAGCCAGAAGTGGATCGAACCCAACCCGCAAAGGATCAGCGCCGTGACGATCCCGACGACCAAGTTTTTCTGATAGCGGCGTCCCTTTTTCTTCAGCAGAATGCCGACCGCGATCGCCGCCAGCGGAACGGGAAGGAACAGGAAGAACACCCACGTCGTCCGGTCGGTGCCGAGCAGCGAGGCGGCGAACCCGCCGGCGATAACCCCGGCGCAAATCGAAAGGATCGGGAGGAGGATAAACAGATCGGACAGTTTCCGGTACCGATCGCGCGGCGCGGGCGTCGCCCCGCGCCCGGGGGAGGGCGCTTGCAGAGCGGCGATCGCCGAATCGGGGATCAGGGCGTCGCGCTTGAACATAAAGAGCTGTCCGCCGTTCTCCAAAAGCAGGACGTTCCCGATCGTCCGGACCTGTTTCACCTCGGAAAATAAGACCTGCCGCAGCGTCACGATCTCTTCGTTACGGGTGATCCGGACGACGAAACGGTCGTCGTAAACTTCGTAGAAATAGGTGCGTTCGGGGACTGTCGCGTCGTTGGCGGACTGCGTTTTTCGGGCGTTGCGAAAACCCAGATAAAGAAAAAGGGTAAAGAGCAGGCACACGCCTAAAACCAACCCGTTGAAGAAGCCGCCCCTTGCGGTGCAGGAAACGATGATCAGCACGAGGTCGAAGATCAAACTGAAAATCAGCAGTTTGAGGGTCGGGGAACGCAGTTTCTTGGACAGTTCGTCGAGTTCCGCCTTTTCGTACCGGAAAACGTATTTCTCCTTCGGCTCCTCCTCGGTCGGTTCGGACGGCTCGGCGTCGTTCAGCATATCGTCGATCGAAACCGAAAAGATCTCTTTCAAGCGGATCAGATTGTCGACCGTCGGCAGGGTCTTGTCCATTTCCCAAAGACTGACGGTCTGACGGCTGACGAGCAATTTTTGACCGAGTTCTTCCTGCGACAGCCCGCTCTTTTTTCTGTAAAACTGTATCTTCTCCCCGACGGTCATAGGCGACCCCCTTTCGTATTCAAGAGTATTGTACCACAAAAGCCGAACGATGTAAAGAAAAACGTGCTTGCCCGTGTCAAGCGACGCTTGCGCGGGGGCGGCGAAGCGAGATGAACCGAACCGTCAAACGGGATTCGACGGCGCGCGGTGGGAGTGACGTTTTTGGATAGGGAAGAAGAGACCGCGAGAAAACGGAATTTCGCCCTTTGGGCGAATATCCGCGCGCCCTTCGCCTGGCAAGCGAGCTTGCCGATCTTCGGGCGGCGGATGCGGACCGGATTCCGCTCCGCGCAAGGCGCGGGCGGAGCCGGGGCCGATGAAGGGTGACGCCTCCAGACAGAAAAAGCACAGCCCGCTTGGGGCTGTGCTCTGTCTGGAGGCGCCACCCGGAATCGGACCGGGGATGAAGGTTTTGCAGACCTCTGCCTTACCGCTTGGCTATGGCGCCGGATGGGGAAGTTACCGGGGGTCGCGGATTACGGGGCTCTGAACCGGGGTTCAAGCCGGAAACGCGCACGATCTGTACGAAGAGAGAAGCGAAACGCACGAGGGCTCTGAACCCGCGCGTCGAAGGACGGCGTGGGAACTTCTGCTCGGCTGGGACGACGCGCTTGGAATATCGCCTCGAACGGCGATATTCGGGGTTCGACCCGAGAGCGGTTCGAAAAAGGGCGGGAAGGATCCACGGGATCCTTCCCGCCCTTTTTTGGAGCGGATTACGGGGCTCGAACCCGCCACCTCGACCTTGGCAAGGTCGCGCTCTACCAAATGAGCTAAATCCGC
>CAMJDE010000141.1 GCA_946404295.1 uncultured Clostridia bacterium
GTTTCGTCAACTCGCCGGTGGAACAGGCCTCGCGCCTGAGTTCATCCGCCTGCTGCTCGGTACCGTCGATCCAGACGATCTTGGCGGGACGGGTCATCTTCGCCATTTCGTCGATCCAGTTCAGAACGTACCGATTGTTGGTCATGGTCGCGGACATGGTATATTCTCCTTTTAAATAAAATACGTGCTGAAAAGCAATCCAATTTACTGCGATTATATTATATCATCAATGCCCGTAAAATGCAACCGATTCCGCGAAAAAAATCTAAAAAAATCGTTTCGGGAAAATCCTCGCCCCGACAAGGATTATTTCTGCCTTCCTTCTACCGTCCCCGACCCGTTAAGTGCCCGTATCTACGGCGTTTTTCAACATCACGTTTTTACCAAAGCCAAGGATAATCGACAGATCGTTGGAGACTTTCTGTAAAATGCATTTTCAATCGAAATAAACTTTGTCAAAAATATCACTTGCACAAACTGGAAGATTATGGTAGAATTATACCAGCCGAATCCGAAAAGCGGCGAAGAGTAAAAAGGAGAAAAAGAAAAATGGAAAAAGACATCAAAGTACTGATTGCGGACGAAAACGCGGAATTCAGACGTCAGGTCAGAGACGCGCTTATTCGGTCGGGTTACCGCTTGCCCGATGAAGCCGCAAACGGTGAAGATGCGCTGCTCAAGATCAGGCGCACTCACCCCGACGTTGTCATCGCTGACCTCTGGCTATCGAAACTCGACGGAATCGGTCTGATCCGGAAGGCGAAGGAGAACGTGCAGTCCCCCGACCGTCCCCCGGTGATGATCCTCGTTTCGCTCGTCGGCAACACCGCGGCGTTTATGGACGCGACGGCTGCGGGCGCCGATCTCTGTCTTCTCAAGCCCATCAATTATTCGAGCTTGATCGATCACGTCTCATCCCTGGTTTCTTCCCGTCGGGGAGAACTTAGTCGCGGCGAGGTCCGCCCCGAGGCGCTGCCCGACATCGAAACGCAGGTCACCAAGATCATTCACCAGATCGGCGTCCCTGCGCACATCAAGGGCTATCAGTACCTGCGCACGGCGATCATGCTGACCATCGCGGACAACGAGATCATCAATTCGGTAACCAAGATCCTCTATCCGACGGTGGCAAAGAAATACCAGACCACGACCTCGCGCGTCGAACGCGCGATCCGTCACGCCATCGAGGTCGCGTGGGACAGAGGCGACGTCGACACGCTGAACTCCTATTTCGGCTATACCGTCCAGAACAATCGCGGAAAGCCGACCAACTCGGAGTTCATCGCGATGATCGCGGATCATCTGCGCCTCAAATATAAACTCTACTGAACAAAAAAACGGGGAGAGCGATTTGCTCTCCCTATTTTTATTTCCGTTTCTTTTTGCGCCGGATCAAAACGACGGTCAACTCGAGCGCCCCGAAGAAGAGGAGGGCGCCGACCGGGATTGTCCAACCGTACTTTTCGCCCCAGGATTTCGGAGGCGGCGCCTCGGACGCCCGGTAGACGATCTTGTCGGTCGAACCGAGCCGCACCCGGTCGACCGAGACCTGCACGACGTTCACTTGGTCGCCCGGCTTGAGTTCCTTTCCGCTCGCGCGCAGATGCGTCGGTGAAACGTAGGCGGTATTGCATTTCTTTCCGTTCAGATAAACGACGCTCCACTCGGTAAAGTTCGCGCCGCTGACGAGAAAGGTCTTTTCCTCGACGGGCGAGACCGACGAGACCGTGATCCGGTTCACGCCCATCTCCATATCCTTGATCTCGTAACGCTCCTTCCCGCCGTAGGCGTATTTCTTCCCGTCGACGAGATCGTATTCGAGAAGCCGCAATTCGTCCGCGTATTCATCCTTCCCCTCCGCCAGTTCGGTCTGATGAAGCCGGATGATCGTTCCGCGCGAGATCCCGACCGTCGAGAGGGCGTAGGCGGAGAGTTGATAGGAGAAAAGATCGCGGGTCTTGCGCTCGGTCGGGCGGTTCGACCAGACGACGTAGTCGGTCTGATACATATTGCCCGTCGCGAAGTCCTCGACGTTAAGCGCCATACTCGGCAGGTGATCGCCGTACATCACGAGAAGCACCTCTTCCCCGAGATTGTCGTAGGAAAGCGCCTCGGTCAGCTCGCGCAAAAACTCGTCCATTTCGTAAAGTTGATTGACGTAGTATTCGAGCGACGCGAGCGTGTCGGGCTCGATCGAAGCCGACGTCGCGGTGATCCGCGGATCCTCCGCCGGGATATACTTTCCGTGCCCCTGCACCGAGATCGTAAGGATCAGGTCGCGACCCTCGGTCGAGTGGAGCGCGTCGAGGATCTCCCCGGTGAGGATCTTATCCTTCGCCCAGCCGAGCGGGTTGTATTCCAGCCCGTTCATATACTCGATGGGCGTGAAACTGTCAAATCCGAGCGAAGCGTAGGCGACGTTGCGGGCGTAAAAAGTCGCGGAATAGTTGTGGATGGCGTGGGACGAATAGCCGAGTTCTCCGAGCAGGTACGCGACCGACTCGCAGCTCTTGCGCTGCAGGAAGGATTTGTAGGGATACTCCCCGGTGCCGAAATCGTGGTGCGACATCCCGGTCACCAGTTCAAACTCGGTGTTCGCCGTCCCCGCCCCGATCGTCGGAACGGTGAGGAGCCCCGAGGAATACTCGTTTTTCAGCTGCGTGAAATACGGGATCGGGTTTTCCGAAAACGTGACGTCGGCGAGCCGCCCGACGTCGAAGAAGGACTCGAGCTGCAGAATGATGACGTTCGGGGTCGAGTCGGCTTTGACGGGGGTCTTTTCGTCGATCTTTGCGGTCAGTTCGTTCACCGCGTCCTTCGAGTAACCGTCGGGACGGTTCACGCCGCGGTCGAAGATACTGCAGGTAAAGCAATACGTGAAGCCGTAGCGGTCGTAGGACTCGGTGAGATTGGAGAATGCGTATGGATAATAGCCGAGCAGATTGAGCGGCACGATCAGTCCGAAGGCGATCAGAGCCGACAGCCCGATGCCTATGAAGGCGCGCTTGAACATAACCTTCTGCGAACGCACCTTGATCGAAAGGATAACGACCCCGGCGATCGCCGCGAGGATCGCCAAGGCGATCAGGACGATCTGCCAGACCTTCATATAGATCGTGATGATCCCGAGCCCGGTGCGGATGATCGAGAAATCGACCGCCTCAAACGGCGCGGTGCGGATCACGACCAGAACGGCGTTGGTGATCGCCATCGAAAGCCAGAGGATCCCGAAGAAGCAGTAGACGAAGATCTTTTTCGGGAAGAGCGGCGCGAGCGACAGAGTGAGAAAAATGACCGCCCAACCGGCAAGGAAGAAATGCGGGCTGTGCAAAGTGAACGAGACCGCCGACACGAGCGAACGCCGGCTGATGACCTCCATCAGGAAGTTCAGGACCAGGGCGATCAGGGCGGATTCAAGGATCGGATGTCGATTGAGAAACGCAAAAAAACCGCGCCTCTTCCCGTCGGCTTCGGCGTTCGTATTCATTTTTTCCAAACGGTTCTTCACGGGGGAATCCCCCTTTCCTATTTTATTTTTGCGCGACGCAGCCTACCGACGAAACGGCAATGGCGTCGGCGCCGTCAAACGACGCGGCGGCGGACTTTGCGGCGGCTGAGTCGGGAAAGATCCCGAATACGGCGGCGCCGCTCCCCGTCATCAGGGCGGCGGACGCCCCGAGGGAGAGCAGTCGGTCTTTGATCGCGGCGATCGCGGGATGATCCGGGAAAACGACGCTTTCAAAATCGTTGAACAGAGCGATCCGCTCGCCCCGCGCAATCGAAACGAGCCGTTCTTTCGGGGGAAAAGCGCACGTTTGTCCCGCCGCGCGCGCGGCGTCGAGCGCACGGTAAGCGGCGGGGGTCGAAACGCGGTCGGATCCCATGACCACGACATAGTGACGGGGGGCGGGATGGTTGATCGGTTCGATGATCTCTCCGATCCCCGAGCAGACTGCCGTCCCGCCGGAAAGGCAAAACGCCACGTCGGCGCCGAGGGTGGCGGCGACCGAAGAAAGAACGGTCGGGGAAAGCGGCTTCCGGGCGAGCGCGTTGAGGGCACGCAGGGTCGCCGCGGCGTCCGCGCTCCCGCCGCCGAGTCCCGCCTCGGTCGGGATCCTCTTGAGGAGCGAGAGCGAGATCGGAAAACGCTCGCCGGAGGCGGCAAAGAACGCCTCGGCTGCGCGGACTACAAGGTTGGACGGGTCTTCCGGAACGGAATAATTCCCCGAAATCGACAACTTAATACGGGGCAGAGAGCCGTTTTCGATTCGAACCGTCAATTCGTCGAAGAGTGAGACCGTCTCCATCAAAGAAAGGATCCCATGGTATCCGTCGGGGCGTTTTTCCCCGACCGAGAGCGCCAGATTGACCTTTGCCGGGGCGAACTCTTTTACCTCTCGGACTTCCATATCAGAGCGGCTTTCCGTTCGCGTCGACGATGTAATGCGCGCCGACGCTGTGTTTTCTTGCGAGCGCCGCGGACACGATCGCGTCGGCGACCGTACCCATATTGAAGAGTTCGAATTCCTCGACCGTCGCGAGCGTGGCGTCCTCCAGTTCGGCAAGCACCTTCGAGATCTCGTTCTTCGCGAGCGTCAGTCCTTCCCTCGTCTTGACGGCTCCGACGTATTTGCTCATCAGTTTGCGGAGCATTTCGTGTTTACACGAGATCTCGGCGCGCGGAACGACGACGTCCCCCGTCGGTGCCGATCCCTTGAGGGTGATCTTCTCGGGACCCTTCCGCGTGCATTCGTCGATGTGACGGGCGACGCGGCGCCCGAAAACGAGACATTCGAGCATCGAGTTGCTCGCGAGACGGTTCGCCCCGTGGATGCCGGTGCAGGCGCACTCGCCCGCGGCGTAAAGTCCGTCGATATTGGTCATACCGTTGAGGTCGGCGACGATGCCGCCCATAAAGTAGTGCTGCGCGGGATGGATCGGAATGGGCTGCGACGGAACGTCGATCCCCTCTTCCTTACACCGGGCGTAGATCGTCGGGAACCGATGCGAGAAGAACTCCTCGGTCATCCCCGACACGTCGAGCAGGGCGTATTCGTCGCCCGTCCGCTCCATATCGGCGAGAATGGCGCGCGTCACGATGTCGCGGGGCGCCAGATCTTTCAGTCGGTGGACGTTCTCCATGATGGGCTCGCCCTTCAGGTTGCGGAGTTTGCCGCCCTCGCCGCGCACCGCCTCGCTGATCAGGAACAGGCGGCTCTTGTCGCGGTGAGAGATCAGGGTCGTGGGGTGGAACTGTACCATCTCCATCAGGTCGGTTTTCGCCCCGGCGCGAAGCGCCGCCGCGATACCGTCGCCGATCGAGGCGCGGGGGTTGGTCGTATAGCGGTAAAGATGCCCGATCCCGCCCGTCGCGAGCAGGACGTTCGAGCAGACGACGATCTTCGGCGCGCCGTCGTA
>CAMJDE010000142.1 GCA_946404295.1 uncultured Clostridia bacterium
ACCTCGTCCTTTTTGCGCTGCTTCGGACTGGAGTCGATCGCCGATCTTCCCGATCTTCCAAGCGACGAGATCGCGACGGTCTTTCAGACCGTGCAGGATCGACTGGACGCCGAGGAGGTCGATCCCAACCAGTTGACGATCGAGGACGCCGAGGCGAGAGCCGCCTTTGAGGCGTCGCCGGCCGAACCGACGCAGGAAACGCCGCCGGACGAACCGATCCCCGAGGGCGAGGAACCCGTCCTGCTCGGCGAAGAAGGGGACGCGCTTCCCTTCACCGACGATGAAACGGTCACGCAAGCAGAACCCGCCGACAACAACCCCGAAATAACGGCGGAAGAGATCCTCGGAACCGAGTAAACCGATCGAAACAAGACGAAAGGAGATGACGCGATGGGCGCCGGATGGATCGTTCTGATCGTTTTGGGTTCGCTCCTCCTTCTCCTCGTCCTTTTGCTCCTGTCCCGCGTCCGTCTCCGCGTCTTTTATAACGAGGACGGCTCGTTCTTCCGCATTTCGTGGTTTTTCCTCTCCAAGAAGATGACGGTGGACGACGCCGCAAACGTCTTTTCGGGGCACAGGAAAGAAAAACCCGGGACAGATGAAGAAAAGACCGAACCCGAAGAAGAAAAAAAGAAAGAAGAACCGGAAAAGAAACTTCCCTTCGCGTGGCAGATCGAGCGGATCGCGACCCTGATCTCGCGGATCACCGACCGCCTGCCCGGCGTTCTGACCCTTCGCGCCCGCCGCGTGATCGTCACCGTATCGACCTCCGACGCGGCGAAAACCGCCCTGCTCTACGGCGCGGTCAGCGCCTCGCTTGCCGGGGTGATCGAGGTGATCGACCGCAACGTCGCCCGCGTCAGAACGAAGGGACGGGATCTTGTCGACGTGCGCGCCGACTTCGTATCCGGAAAAACGAGAGCCGAACTCGACCTCGTCTTCTCGGCGCGGGTCGCCGGCGCTCTCCGCATCTTTTTCACCCTTCTCTCGTCCGGCGGCGGCAAGAAGAAACATAAGGTCGCGTCAAATAAGAAACAGAATAACGGCACACCGCAAAATAACGATTAATCAATCCGAAAGGAATCGATATTATGGAAATCAAGGAAAACTCGAACCTGTCCGAGATGATCGGCAATTCGCTGAAGAGTCTGAAGGAACTCTCGGACTCCGAGACGATCGTCGGCTCTCCGATCGTGACCGCGTCGGGCGTGACCGTGATCCCCGTCTCGAAACTCTCGATGGGCTTCGTCGGCGGCGGTCTCGATTACGGTAAAAAGATCAAGTCCAAACCCGACGTGAAGGAGTATTCGGAGGGGAAACCGAACTTCGGCGGCGGCGGCGGAACCGGCATTTCGCTCGTTCCCGTCACGTTTCTCGTCGTGTCCCCCGAGGGAAACGTCTCGGTTCTCCCGATCACGAACGAGGCGCAGAACGACCCGCTCTCCGCGCTGCTCGAACGCGCTCCCGCGATCATTGAGAAGGTGAAGAGCAAGTTCGCTTCCAAAAAGAAAAAGAACGCGGAAGAAGCCGAGGAACCGACGGCGGAAACCGAGGAAGAAGAAGGCGAAGCGGACGGAGAATGACAAACGCTCCGGACGGGGAGAATAAACGCGAAAATCCCCTGAAGGAGGTTGTTTCCGTTGCGTTTCAGAACGCTTCTTACCCTATTTCTCGTCCTCTCGCTCGCCCTGCCCTGTTTTTCGATTGTCGCCCGGGCAAAAGAGGCGCCGGGGGTCTCCGCTTCGGCGGCAATCCTCTGTCACCCGGCGTCGGGTTCGGTCCTTTACGAAAAGAACGCCGACCAACGCCGACCGATCGCCAGCACGACGAAGATCGTGACCGCCCTGACCGTTCTGCGCCTTGAAAGCGACCTCTCGCGCACCGTTGCGATCCCCGCCGGGGCTTGCGGCGTCGAGGGTTCGTCGCTCTATCTCAAGGCGGGCGAAACCTTGTCGCTCTCCGACCTGCTCTACGGGCTGATGCTCGCGAGCGCGAACGACGCGGCGGCGGCGTTAGCGATCCTGACGGCGGGGTCGATCGAGGCGTTTGCCGAAGAGATGAACCGAACGGCGCTTGACGCGGGGGCTGTCAACTCGCATTTCTCCAACCCGCACGGGCTGGATCATCCCGAGCACTACTCAACTGCGCGCGACCTTGCTTCGATCGCCTCGGCAGCGCTTGACGACGAGACCTTCCGCGAAATCGTTTCGACCAAACGGAAAACCGTCCCGGCCCCCGACGACGGGAAACGGTGGCTTATCAATCACAACAAACTGCTGAACCTTCTCCCCGGCTGCGTCGGGGTCAAGACGGGCTTTACGAAAAAGAGCGGGCGCTGCCTCGTCTCCGCCGCCGAACGCGACGGCGAACTGCTCGTCGCGGTGACGCTGAACGCCCCGAACGACTGGAACGACCATATCGCGCTCTACGACTACGGGTTCGCGACGCTCGAAAAGAGAACGCTGCTCGACGTGGGCGACCTCGCCGTTGACTGTCCCGTCGTTAACGGAACGGTGAAGACGGTTAAGACCGTGAACCGCGAGTCGATCGCGCTTGCCCTTCCGGCGGGCGCGGAGCGCCCGACGCGCAGAATCAAACTGCCCCGCTTTCTTCCCGCTCCGCTCGCAAAGGGGGAGATCGTCGGTTCGGTCGAATACGAACTGAACGGAAAGACGGTCGGGTACTCCCCGCTCGTCGTCACAGAGGGCGTCGGGGAGATCAAGTACAAAAAGGGATTTTTCCGCAGATGACAGACAAAATCAGAATCCAAAAATACTTTTCCGACAGCGGACTGATGTCCCGCCGCGCCGCCGAGGCGGCGATTTTAGCGGGCGAGGTCTCGGTCAACGGTCGGACGGCAGCGCTCGGCGATAAGATCGACCCGGAACGGGATACGGTGCTCTATCAGAGCAAACCCGTGCGCGCCAGACGGAAAGACTACACCTACCTGATGCTGAACAAACCGCGCGGATATCTCTCGACCGTGAGCGATCCGCGCGGTCGAAAATGTGTGACCGATCTTCTATCGGGCATACACGTCCGTGTCTACCCCGTCGGTCGGCTGGACCTCGTGTCCGAAGGGATGCTATTGCTGACCGACGACGGCGATCTCGCCAACAAACTGACCCATCCGCGCCACAGCGTGCCGAAGAGTTATCGGGTCAAGGTGGCGGGAGAGGTTTCGGACGAGCAACTCGCGATCCTACGTTCCCCGCTCGAACTCGACGGAAAGCCGATCCTTCCGGTCGACGTGACCGTGCATCACGTCGACGAGACCGGAACCGTCCTCCGCATGGATCTCTACGAGGGACGAAACCGACAGATCCGACGTATGTGCGAGGCGGCAGATCTGACCGTCAAGCGGCTGAACCGCGTTTCGATCGGCGAACTCAGACTGAACGGGTTGTCGGTCGGGCGATGGCGGTATCTCGACGACGACGAGATCGCCTACTTAAAGAAGATCAGCTCGGCAGAGCACAAAACGAAAGCGAACAAAACGCGCAAGTAACGCGTACATATAGAAAAGGAGAATCATGAAAAAGTACCTCTACGAACTGCACCTTCACACCGTTCAAACCAGCAAATGCGGCAAATCGACCGGCGCCGAACACGTCCGCCTCTACGCCTCGCTCGGCTTCGCCGGGATCGTCGTCACCGACCATTTCTTCAACGGGAACTGCGCCGTTCCGCCCGATCTTCCCTGGGAGGAAAAGGTCCGTCTCTTCGCGAAAGGGTACGACGACGCCAAAGAGGAGGGGGACAGGATCGGGATGCAGGTCTGGTTCGGATACGAGTTTCAATGCAAAACCAACGGCTGGAACCACTACCCGACCTACGGTATCAGCCCCGAAAAACTGATCGCACACCCCGAAATCAATTCGATGGACGTCAAAGAGTACGTCGACTGGGTACATAGCGAAGGCGGCTACGTCACCCACGCGCACCCCTTCCGTCTGCCCGGCGCCGCCGTCATTCAACTGCCGAAAGAGGTGGACGCGGTCGAGATCCTGAACGCCAACCGCCCCGACGAGGAAAACGATCTGGCGAAAGGCTACGCGGCTCTCTTCGGGCTGCCCGCCGTTTACGGCAGCGATTGCCACAATATCAAACAAGTCCGGCGCGGCGCGATCTCCTCGGACGTCAGGTTTGAGACCGTCGACGAGATGTTCGCGGCGATCAAAGCGGGCGAAACCGAAAACGGGATCGTGACGGCGCCCCCGATCGAATAAATGCAAAAAGACGAAAAGCGGCGAAGATCACTCTTCGCCGCGCTTTTTTATTTCAGTTCCACGACCGTCACGCCGCTGTCGCCCTCGCCGTAGTTGCCGAGACGGTAACTCTTGACGCGTCGGTCGTTTTTGAGACGCTCCCAGATCGCCTTTTTCAGAGCGCCGGTTCCCTTGCCGTGCACGATCCGCACCGTTGAGATCCCGGACAGCACCGCCTGATCGAGATACTTGTCGGTCTCGTCCCATCCGTCGTCGCCGTAGCGACCGCGGATATCGAGTTCGACCCGGAAGTCCGACGTCCCCTTCTTCTGCGTTCCTCCGGCGGCGGGCGGGACGGTCGGCTTTTTCTTTTTGACCGCTTCCTTGATCTTCCCTTCCAGCAGGCGCAGGTCCTTCCCCGCCATCTTTGCCTTCAGGATGCCGGAACGTACGCCGAAGAGCCCGTCGGGACCGGGCAGCGCCGTGATCTCGCCCTCCTGATGATACGGGACGAGATAGACGGCGTCGCCGACCTTGTAGGGGCGCGGCGGGACGTAATCCTCGTCGAGGGAATAGTCGCCCGAGAAGGAGGAATAAACGTCGTCGCTGCGTTTGAGCGCGTCGCGGACGGCGGCGCGCGCGTCGGCAAGTTCGCGGGCAAATTGTCCGCTCTCCTGCTTTTTCCTGACCTCTTCAAGCTGCTTGAACACGAACTCGCTGTTCGCTCTCGCCGAATCGATCATCTGTCGGGCGCGTTCGCGCTCGCGTTCGATCTCCTTTTCGTTTTCGGCGAGTTTACGCTTCAATCTCTCTTCGGCGTCGCGTTTGAACCGCTCGTACTCGGCGCGCAGGCGCTCGGTCTCCTCGCGATTGCGCTCCATCGCCAGCCGATCGCCCTCGAGCCGCTCGATCACGTTTTCAAACCGACGGTTTTCCTGCGAGACCCGTGCCCGCGCCTCACCGACGACCGACGCGGGCAGTCCGAGCCGCTCCGAGATCGCGAAAGCGTTGGATTTGCCGGGCGTTCCGACGATCAGTTTATAGGTCGGACGGAGCGTTTCGACGTCGAACTCGCACGACGCGTTCGTCACGCCCTCGGTGTCGACGGCGAAGCTCTTCAGCTCCGCATAGTGCGTCGTCGCGGCGATGAGTGCGCCTTTCTCTCTCACCGCCTCGAGAACGGACACGGC
>CAMJDE010000143.1 GCA_946404295.1 uncultured Clostridia bacterium
GGCAGAGGTTCGAACACATAGATATTATCCACGTAGAAGGTATGCTTCGGAAGCACCAGCCCGCAGTCGCGCAGGATCGCGGTCTTGAAGTAGACCGAGTGCATCATCAGGTACTGCGTGATCCCGAAGGGGCGGATCTCCTCCCACGAGCAGACCGTCTCGTGCGGAAAGATCCGGCGGTAGTCCATCACGAAGGTCTTGCCGTCCGCGACGTGTTCGTAGACGTAGTTGGCGACGTACATATCGACGTCGACCCCCGCCGCCTCGTGTTCGCGCATCCGCGCCGTCAGGCGGGCGAGAGAATCGCCGTCGAGCCAGTCGTCCGAATCGACGACCTTGAAATACTTGCCCTGCGCCAGCCGGATCCCCTGATTGACCCCCTCGCCGTGTCCGCCGTTTTCCTGATGAACGACCCGCACGCGGTCGGGGTGGGCGGCGGCGTATTCGTCGGCGATCGCGCCGGTTCTGTCGGTCGATCCGTCGTCGACGATGATGATTTCGGTGTCGTCCCCAGCCGGAAGCAGGGAATCAATACATTTCCGCATATAACTCTCGGAGTTATAGCACGGAACGGTAAACGTCATAAGAATCATAAAGAAAACGACCTCCCGCTCTTCGCGTTTTTTCGCTCTCGTCACGTTGCCCGGCGAAAAAAAGAGCGCCGAACTTGACAACAGTATAGCATAAACCGAAAAAAAAAGCAACCCCAAAGAGAAAAAGCGGGGCGTTTTTCCCCGTTTCCTGCCGACCGTTCCGGAGAAGTTTACAAATCGGGTTTCTTTCGTTCTTTTTCTGTTCAAATATATCCTCTACAATTATTCTGCTATACATTCGCGCCGACGTGCGGCGCACGCGAAAGGGAAACGGCTATGCTCAGTTTACACGACGTCAAAAAAGAATACGGGGAAGGCGAGAGCGCGGTCCTCGCCCTGAAAGGGGTCTCGATCTCCTTCCGGGAAAACGAGTTCGTCTCGATTCTGGGACCTTCGGGCTGCGGCAAGACGACGCTGCTGAACATCATCGGCGGGCTCGATCAGTACACCTCGGGCGACCTCGTGATCCGCGGCGTCTCGACCAAACTCTACCGCGACGCCGATTGGGACGCCTACCGCAATCATTCGGTCGGCTTCGTTTTTCAGAGCTATAACCTGATCCCGCATCAGACCGTGCTTGCAAACGTCGAACTGGCGCTGACGCTCTCGGGCGTCTCGAAATCCGAACGCACCCGGCGCGCGACCGAGGCGCTCGTCCGCGTCGGGCTCGGCGATCAGATCAAAAAGCGCCCGAACCAACTCTCGGGCGGACAGATGCAGCGGGTGGCGATCGCCCGCGCGCTCGTGAACGATCCCGATATCCTGCTCGCCGACGAGCCGACCGGCGCGCTCGACACCGAGACCAGCGTGCAGGTGATGGATCTGCTCCGCGAGGTGGCGCGCGAAAAACTCGTCGTGATGGTGACGCACAACCCCGACCTCGCCGAGCATTATTCGACCCGGATCATCCGGCTGCTCGACGGCGGGATCGTCGGGGACAGCGACCCCTATACCCCGGAAGAGTGCGAGACCGAACCCGTGAAAACGGTCGCAGAGGCGGAAACCGAGCCCGCGGCGGAGGAACCCGCCGCGCCGACGGCGGCGCGCCCCCAAAAGAAGAAAAAGGCGAAAAAGCGCTCGATGTCGCTTCTGACCGCGCTTTCGCTCTCGCTGAACAACCTGCTGACCAAGAAGGGACGCACGTTTCTGACCAGTTTCGCGGGGAGCATCGGCATCATCGGCATCGCCCTGATCCTCGCGCTCTCGAACGGGATCAACCTCTACATCCGGCACGTGCAGGAGGACGCTCTCTCGTCCTATCCCGTCACGATCAACCGGGAGGAGACCGACCTGATGTCGATGATCTCCTCGCTCGGCGAGCAAAGAAGAGAGGGGAAGGATCACCCGAAAAACGACGGGAATATTTACAGCAGCCCCGTTTTCTATAATCTGATCAACACCCTGCTCGCGCCCGACAAGAGCGAGAACGATCTCGCCGCCTTCAAGAAATACGTCGAAGGCGGAGCGTTCAAGGATATCGACGCGACGATCCAGTACGGCTACGATATCCCCCTGACCGTCTACACGCGCGACGCCGAGACCGGGGAGTACGTTTCCTCCGACGTGTCGGCTCTGATGAGCGGGCTCGGCGGCGGGATGTCGGATCTCTCGGGCTCGTCGCAGGAGACGACCTCCTACTCCTTCTCGTCGAACTTCTCGACCTACAGCGTTTGGGGCGAGGTGCTCGGGGGCAGGAACGGGGAACCCGTCGCCGATCTCGTGAAGGAACAGTACGACCTGATCGCCGGCGAGTGGCCTGTCGGCACGGGCGACGTCCTGCTCGTCGTCAGCGACGACTACGAGGTCAACGACCTGACGCTCTACGCCCTCGGGCTGAAGAGCGAAAGCGAGATGCGCCAGATGATGATCGCGGCGTTCACGGGATCGAAGATCGAGACGCCCGACGCCGAAAAGTGGACCTACGAAGAGATCCTCGGGCGCAAGTTCCGCACGATCGCGCCCGCCCGGCTCTATCAGAAGATCGGCGGCAAATGGCAGAACGTGTCGAACCAACAGCCGGTGCTGGAGACGATGCTCTCGAACGACGAGATGTCGATCGAACTCCGGATCTCGGGTATTCTGCGCAAGAGCCCCGACGCCACGTCCACCTCGGCAAACGGGACGCTGCTCTATACGGGGGATCTGACGAAATACCTGATCGCGTCGACCCTCGACAGCCAGATCGTGAAGGAGCAGATCGAGAACCCCGAGATCGACGTTCTGACCGGGCTTCCCTTCAAGGTCGATCCCGCCACCCTGCCCAAGACCGACGCCGAACGGGCGGCGCGGCTGACGGAGTACGTCTCGGAACTATCCCCCGCGGGGAAGGCGAGTCTGCTCAAGACTATGCTGACGACCCACTACGATCCCGCGACCAATACGGTCAAACACTTGAACCTCCGGATCCTCGAAACGGTCAATCAGATGATGACGACGATCGGCTCGACCCGTGAGGAGATCACCGCGTGGGTCGACGCCTACTATCCCGAATACGCCACGTTCCTCTCCTATTTCGATAACGACGCCGAACTCGCGGCGACGGTCAAGACCCTGCTCGCCCTGAAGGTCACGCAGGAGATCACGGCGCGGGGCGAAGCGCTCTACGAATCCTACCGCAACACCCCCTCCGACGCCGAGATCGCGGCGGGCGCCGAGGCGATCACGGCGACGCTCTCCGACCGCGCGGCGAAGGAGAATTACGCCGTTTCGACCTATCTGGCTACGACCGAACTGTCCGAAGATACCCTGACCGCGTGGGCGGCGGGGCTGTCGGACGACGAACTCGACGCCGTGACCGAGAAACTCGCCCGCGACGAAGCGAAGGCGAGGATCGCCGCCGATCCGACGGTCGACGAGGCGACCAAGGACGCGCGCTGCGCCGCCGTACTCGACGGGATCATCGCAAGTTTCAACGAGCAGACGAGCGCGACGGCGTACCAGTATTTCGTCCCCGACGGAAGCGCCGGGACCAGCTACGAAGAGACGCTCGCCAAACTCTACGTCTGCGACGTCGACAACCCTTCCCGCGTCAGTTTCTACGTCTCCACCTTTGAGGAGAAGGATAAGGTGACCGCCGCGATCGCCGAGTATAACGACGCGGTGGACGAGGAGGACGAGATCACCTATACCGACGTGATGGCGCTGCTGATGACTTCGGTCACCTATATCCTGAACGCCGTGACCTACGTTCTGGTCGCCTTCGTTTCGGTGTCGCTCGTCGTGTCGTCGATCATGATCGGGATCATCACCTATATCTCGGTGCTCGAACGCACGAAGGAGATCGGGATCCTGCGCGCGATCGGCGCGTCGAAACGCGACGTTTCCCGCGTCTTCAACGCCGAGACGCTGATCATCGGCTTCGCCGCCGGGTTCATCGGGATCGTCGTGACCCTGCTCTTCTGTCTCCCGATCAACCTGATCCTCCGGGCGCTGACCGGGATCGGCAATATCGCCGCCGTGCTGCCCGTGGGCGGCGCGATCGCGCTGGTCCTGATCAGTATGGGGCTGACGCTGCTGGCGGGGCTGATACCGTCCAGAATGGCAGCGAAGAAAGACCCCGTCGTCGCCCTCCGGACGGAGTGACGGGCACAGACGGCACAGACCGGAAAACGAATGGGATCTATGATGATCCGTTAAAGCTTTCTTCTCTGTGTGAATACCCCGCATTGTGAAACGCAAATTAAGGTTGAAAACCTCCCGCGGAGCCGCGGGAGGTTTTCTTCGTTTTTATTCAAATTCGTTTTCCTCTCCCCGTTCTCGATCCCGTCGCCGTCGAATCCCGTTTGCGTGTCGCTCGCAGGCTCGCTTCTTCAAACGGGTTCTTTGGGCGACACCGCTTTCCCCAAACTATCCACCGGAGAGTTTGGGGAAAGCTAACCGCTCACAGTACGCTTGTACAGTTTCGGGTCGAGAACGGGAATTCTGCACTCGCCTGAGCCCGTCAGGGAACAATAGCTGGCGCAGTTAGTGAAAAAAGGGAGTGACGGGCGGACGGAAAAAAGCGCTTGCTTTGGCAAGCGCTTTTTTCAATGATATCCGCGCGCTTTGCTTGCGGATGATATATTTTCTTTTCGCGAGGCGCGAAAAGAAAATATGATATACCCTGCGGGTATGATATACGTCCACCGGGCGTATCAAGAGAATATTTGCGCCGACGGCGCAAATATATCATTCCGCCACAAGGCGATATATCATGCGGGCGTAACTCGCCGCGCGTTTACAGGTTCGACGCGCTGACGATGCGGCGGTAGTCCATACTGCTGCCGAGCCCCTTTTCGCCGTTATAGAGACGGCGGGGTTCCTCGAGTTCGGGGATCCCCTCGATCTTGCCCGAAAGGTAATCTTCGATCCGCGTTTTTGCGGTGCGGGCGCCCGCGATCGCGCCGCCGTAGCGGACGTCGAGGATCTCCCAGCCGATCGGCTTGCAGGTCGCGTAGAAATCGGCTTGATGTGCGCGGCGGAGCGTTTCGAGCCGCCCCTCGAGTTCGGGGAGATCGTTCCCGGCGATCTCTTGGAGCGCGGCGCGGTCGTTTTCGCGGTAGGCGGCGGTGATCCGCACGCCGATATCGCCCTTGATTGCGAGCGCGTCGGCGAGCGCGCGGTAGAACGTGAAGGTCGATGCGTAGGCGGGGTATTTCTTTTCGTAGGTCTTAAAGTCGCGAGAAAGGGCGCGGTAGTGTCGGGACACCCGGCGCTCGCCCAGCCCCGCGTCGAACAGCCCGAGCAGGATATTCTGCCAGAGCAG
>CAMJDE010000144.1 GCA_946404295.1 uncultured Clostridia bacterium
TGCCCGCGATCGAGTAGAGCGTCTCGGTGATCAGCGCGCCGGAGAACAGTCCGGGCAGCGAGCCGCCGATGATCGTGACCAGCGGGATCAGAGTGTTCCGGAAGGCGTGATGATAGATGACCTTGCGTTCCGAGAGCCCCTTGGCGCGCGCCGTGCGGATATAGTCGGCGTTCAGGACCTCGAGCATATTCGTCCGGGTATAGCGCATCAGCGAACCGATGCTGATGACGACCAGCGTCACGATCGGCAGGACCAGGTGGTACGCCTTGTCCATCAGTTTGCCCCAGGCGTCGAGCTGCTGATAATTCCGTCCGACAAGCCCGAAGAGGTCGAACCAGCCGAGCTTGACGCTGAAAACGAGTTTCAATAGCGACGCGAAAAAGAAGGTCGGCAGCGAAATGCCCGCCAGGGCGACGACCGAGATGGTATAGTCGGTTTTGGAGTACTGCTTCCGCGCGGCGATGACGCCGAGCGGGATCGCGATGAGCAGCTCGAAGACCATGGAGATCGCGCCCATAATGAACGAGAGCCAGACCGTGCTCGAGAACTTCTCGGTCACCGGGACGGTGTAGAACCACGAGTCGCCGAAATCGCCCCGGACGGCGTTCCCCGCCCAGCGGAAAAAGCCCGGGATGATCCCTTTGTCCATTCCG
Source organism: uncultured Clostridia bacterium (assembly GCA_946404295.1). Lineage (GTDB taxonomy): Bacteria > Bacillota > Clostridia > Oscillospirales > CAG-272 > UBA1740. Next base: position 654 of record CAMJDE010000144.1, read on the forward strand.
TAGGTCGCGTTCAGCTGCGCCATCCATTCCTCAAAGGATTTGGAGTTCGGCTGCTGCGATTTCTGCATCGCGATCGCCTCGACGTAGGAGGTCGGCAGGCAGCGCAGGATCGTATAGATGATCAAAGCGACGAAGAACAGGATCAGAATCGAGATCAGCAATCGCTTCGCAATAAACTTCAGGGTGCTCAAAATGAATCCTCCTCAACGGTTTTTCCCATCGAATACCGGTTCCCCCGGTCGGCGGAGCCGCTGTTCCGTGGGAAAAAACGAGTCTTAAATAAAAGGCAATTCCTGCTCCGCGCTTTGGGCGCGGAGCAGGAGTTTTCCTTTGATGAATACGAGATTGCAAACAAAGGAGATTGCCGGGGAAGTGCGAATTACTTCAGCTGGGTATTCTCGATCTCCGCCATCCAGCCGTAGAAGGTGGTGATGTCGGGGGTCACGGTGTCGAGGTTGACGCGCTCGGCGCTGAAGATGATCGCGTTCTGTCTCTGATAGACGGGGATTTCGACCGCCCAGTCGATGATGATGTCAAGGCATTCCTTGTACATCGCTTTTCTCGCGGCCTGGTTGGTCGTGGAACGGGCGTCAAGGATCAGCTCGTTCAGTTCGGCGTCGGCGATCTGGTACTGATAGTTCGAACCGCCGGCAGCGTTTTCGGCGTCACCCGAGAAGTAGATCTGATACATATCGGGATCGACGCTGGCACCCCAAGCGGCGCACCAGATGGCGACCTGGTTCGCCTTCAGGGCGGTCCAGAGTTCGCTCGAGTTGGTGAGGTCCTTGATCTTCAGGTTGATACCGATGGTCGCAAGCGCCTTGGACGCTTCGTCCAGGATCATGAACGACGGGTGGTCGCCGGTGCCGTCGCCGGGGATCCACGCCTCGTACTCGAGGGAAGCGCCCTCGGGAGCGGCGGTGAACTTGCCGGTCGCCTCGTCCCAGGTGTAGCCGGCAGCGACGAAGAAGGTCTTCGCGGCTTCAAGAGCGGCGGCGTACTTCTGTTCGGCGGTCATGGTCGAAGTGAAGATCGCTTCGCCCGCGGCGTTCTTCGAGAACGCGACTTCGTAACCCTCGTCGGTGGACTGAGGAGCAGCCCAGGAGGTGTTCGAGATCGGGTAGTTGATGACCGAAGCGCGGTCGCCGTAGTAGGAGTCGATCGCGAGTTCTCTGTAGACTGAGAACACGGTACCGAACGCTTTACGGAGCGCCTTGGAAGCGGCGGAATCACGGACTCCGCCGACGTTCAGGACGGTCGCGCACATACCGATGTAACCGTAACCGAGGTTATCAACCGTGTTGGTGTCGATCTTGGCGCCGTTGAGGGTACCGCCGGTGACGACGTCGCCGTTCAGCGTACCGCCGTTGGCAACCAGGATCTGGTTGATGGTCTTGGTCGAGAAGGAAGGATCGGTGATGTCGATCGTGCCGGTGATGACGCCGTTGGTCTTGTCGTCATCGGTCATGCACTGCTTGAAGTTGATGTACTTGGTCTTGGGAGCGCCCTTGAAGTACAGGTTGTTCGCCTCGAAGTACACAACGCCGTCCTCATACTTGTTGAACTTGTAGGGACCGGCGCCCATCGGCTTCGTGGTCTTCGCACGGACGGTGGAGAGGTCACCCTTGTCGAAACCGAACTTGTTGTTCGCGTAGTCGTACTTGGCGGCGTCGCCGTAGTAGTGCTTCGGAGCGATCGGCACGCCGAACTGATAGATCGCGGTGGCGTCGACCTTGGTGGTCGTGATGGTCATGGTGTAATCACCGGTTCTCACGATACCGGAGATGTTGGCGGCAGTCTCACCGTAGGTGATCGCCTTGGTGGAGTAGACGTCGAGGCCGGGGAACAGATCTTCGACCGAAGAACCGGCGTTCTCGGTGTTGATCATGTTGGCGACGTTGGCGCCGTACGCCTCTTCAAGCGCGTCGGCAAAGTCCTTCATCGTGCCGTTTTCGGCAACTTCGAAGCCCCAAGCGCCCGCGGCGGCGGAAACGTCGCCTTCATCCGCGTAACCCGCGGCAACGCAGTAATTGACGATCTCGGTCGCGAGCCCGAGGGTCGCGGCGTCGTACTTCGTCCAGAACTCGGTCTGCTCGGCTGCGGTCCAGAACTCGAAGTTGGTGTTCTCTCTGCCCCACTCGTAGAGCAGGTTGAGCCACGTGTCCATACCGGCGCGGTACTCTTTCATACCCTTGATCGGCAGAGCGAAGAAGGTGGTCGAGCCGTCGTAGGTCGGGTCGGCGTAAACGTACATCGTGAAGATGACGTCGTCGATGGTGATCGGCGTGCCGTCCGAGAACTTCAGACCCTGTTTCAGGGTGAACTTGTAGTCGACGGTGCCGTCTTCCTTCTCTTCGATCACGAGATCCGCAGGGCCGTAGTAGGTGTAGTCCTTCCCGTTGTAGGGAACGGTCGTACCGTTGATGCCTTGCTGGATGACGTTGCCCTGACGGTCGGAGGTGAGCAGCGACAGCTGCGTCATAACCCAGACGTCCTGGTCGTACGCGGTCTCGGAGAAGAAGGGAGAGAACTTCGCGTTGAACGGCGAGTAGCCGACAACCAGAGGAGTGTCATTTCCTTCTACACTGCCGGGATCGGCGGTGGTGGCCGCTTCGGTGTTCTTGCTCTTGCCGCACGCGGCGAACGAGAGAACAAGCATGACGGCAACCAGAAGAAGCGCGAGAATGCGAGTGGTGTGTTTCATGGCTTTTTTCTCCTTTTGTAAATTTGGGGTCCTTTCGTTTATTTTTTAAATCGTGTTTTGCCACGAAATAAAACGAAGTCAGACGATTTCTTTCCACTTTCCCGCGCGGGAAATAAAGAAGAGGAAGATCGCCGCCGCCGCCGAGAGGGCGGGGCAGAAGAGACGGACGAGGGTGAACGGCTCGGGCGAAAGCCCTTTGACGAAATAGCAGATTACCTCGCACACGAGGGCAGCCGTCGAGAGGATCGCGACCGCGGCGCTCTTGCCGGGGATCGTCCGCACCGTCGCGCTGTAGACGTAGGCGCGAAGTTCCGACGCGTGGGCGAAGATCCGGGCGACAGCCCAAGAGAGGACGAGCGCCGAGATCAACTGCAGTCCCCACGGGATCAGGGTCAGGGGCGTGCGGCTGATCGGGGTCGGGGGCAGGCACTCGGGAACGACGGTCGAGAGCAGGACGAGCAAACAGAAAACGACGGTCTTCGTAAGATAGAGCGCGCGTTCCCGGGCGTTCCCGTCGAAAGCGTAGCGCTTGCCGGTGTAAACGTATTTCCCCGTGGCGTCCATCTGAAAATCGTCGAGGTAGGCGCGCCAGCGGTAGGGTTTCTTTTGGTTTGCCATGCGGTATCCTTGTCCGATCGCCGCCCGCGCTCCGCTTCCGGGCGATGACGAGCCGGTTGCAGGCGACCGAGAAACTGATCAGAAATGATGGAATAAATGAATAAATAACGGATATCTGCGGGGTATAATGCATAATTCCCGCACTTTTTCTTATATTTAGTTGTACAATTTGTCTTCTTTTTTTCGATATTATAGCATATCTTTTGCCGAAAGTCAATAAAAAATGCCGAAAAAAGTGCCGCGGGGGTCCTCCTCGGGCAAAGAAAATGCAGGAACCGACGGCAATTCTTGCAAAACCGCCCGTTCGATTCCTCGTCACGCCGCGCAGCGGCATCTCGAGTTTTGCGGGCGGACGCCCGCAAAACGTATCGAACCCGCCGAACGCGATTCGGCGGGTATATCGAAAAGGACGCCGGGCGTCCGGCGTCCTTGATATCGAATTGCGCGGCGTTTTCCGCCGCGCAATATGATTTACTCAACCCAACCGTCTTTATACTCCACCTTAAAGAACTTCGCGATGGTTTTCAGATCCTCGTCGGTGATGGTTTGCAGGATCGGGTAGGGAAGGGTCTTGAGGTAGATCTCGGCGCCCTTTTCGGCGGTCTCGATCAGCCCGAAGGTCTCGTCGAGGTCGGCGCCCGCCCCGTAGATGCCGTGCTGCGCCCAGACGACCAACCGGAAGTCCTTCATTTTCTCGGCGGTTGCGATCCCGATCTCGGGCGTGCCGCAGAGCATCCAGGGAAGGACGCCGATCCCGTCGGGGAACACCACCATACACTCGGTGCAGGTGCGCCAGAGCGAGCGGGTGAACTCGCGGTCGTCGAGCGAATGGATAAAGGTCATCGCCAGCAGATTGACGGGGTGGCAATGCATCACGACGCGGTTCTTCGGATTGACCTTCAGCCGCGCGACGTGGCTCATCAGGTGCGCGGGCAGTTCGCTCGTAAAGCGCCCGCCGTCGGCGTAGCCCCAGAGCAGCTCGGCGGTCTTGCCGTCCGACGCGATGCGGATGATCCCGAGGTTGTTTTCGGGGTCGTCCTCCACGTTCTTGAAATATTTGCCCGTTCCGGTCACGAGAAAGATCTTGCCCGAGAGTTCCGGGGCGTCGAATCCGATCGGGATCGTGCGGATCACCTTGTTCGGGTTGAGGTACTGCGCGACCTCGCTCTCGTCGAGCAGAAGCGAGACGTTCCCGCCGTTCCGCTCGTCCCAGCCGAGTCGGTACATATTGCTGACCGTTTTGCACATTTCGCGAAGGAAGGGGCTCTTTTTCACGTCTTTCATTTCCGTTTCTCCTGTTTCGGGGCGTCCCCCGTTTTTTACCGATATTATTATA
>CAMJDE010000145.1 GCA_946404295.1 uncultured Clostridia bacterium
CCGTCGATTATCACGAAGAAAACCGTTATTACGAGGACGCGGACGTCATTTGTCGAAGCTCTGTTGAAGAAACCTTGATCCCCCTTACCAAAATCAGCGACGGGAGATATGAGTTCATCGCGCCCGACGCGGATTGCAGCGTTTGGGTTGAAACGCACGCGTATCGCAAAATCGACGCCGTGACAGTGTACGACGCGTACGCTCCTGGTGTTGGCGGAGGTACCGAGTGTACGAACGAGTGTACCGTGTCGGTCTTCGTCAACGGATCGCCCTATACGCTCGGGGACAACATCAAGGAAGGCGCAACCGTTTCGGTGTGCGTGACCGCCCCTTTCAAGTTTGACCTTGTCGGGCTTTACGGTTGGGGGAATAGTTTCGCCGATTACGGGGGGAGCGTGACCGGCAACGTCGGCACTTTTCTCGCGTCGACGTCCAGTTTGCCTAACAATCAGGCTCTGCACGTAGATATTCGCCGCTATTACAACGTCGTTTGCGCCTCGACGCAGAACGGGAGTCTCCAAGTGCAAACCGACGAATTGCGTCGGTTAGATACCGTTATCGTTATCGTATCGCCAGACAACGAATATCAACTCGAGTCGCTCGCCTACACGACCGACGGCGAAAACTTCTGCAATATCGGCATGGAGGACGGCGTCTATTGCTTTATGATGCCCGAGGGCGACGTGACGATCACGGCGACCTTCAAGGCGTGGGAGTGGTACGACTGGACGGTTATCGGTGCAGATAATTGGGGTTCCGAGGGCGACTATCTGAAGGAATGGACCCTGACGGGCAGTCTGAGCGGCGAGCATAAAAATCAGAAGGTCACCCCGCTTGTCAAAGGGGAGCGCGTCGAGTTCACCGCCACGGCGATCGACGGCCGCAAGATCAATTACGTCACGTATTCAACCGACAACAGATGGCTCACGAACGATTATAACGACGGTCAGATCTACTCGAAAACGTTCGGCACGGGGCTTGAGGAAACTCCTGGGGCTGGCGTGCAGGTCAAACTCGAAACGAGAGAGCAATAAGGGGGGCGTTATGAAAAGAAAAGCGCTGAAAACAGCAGCCGTATCTTCCGTCGTCGTTTTCATCGTCGGTTTTGTTCTCGCCTTTTTGGGGGCTTTCCTGCCCGTGACCGTCCGCGCCGAGGGCAAAACGACCTATACGCGTCAAGGCGACACGGTCTGGTTCGGCAGTTATCCGCAGAGCAAAGCGACCGACGAGGAACTCGCATCGATGAGCGCGACGCCTGACGAAAACGGGTTCTATACCTCGGGCAAGGACGAGTTCGTCAAGGTGTCTTCCGCCGATCCCAAGTTTCACTCGGAAACGGCGGACACCGACTACATCCCCTTCGACGACGGCACTCAACCCGTCGTCGGCGCGACCTACTACTTCAAAATGGAGCCCGTCGAGTGGAAGGTGATGGTCGACGACGCCAACGCGAACGCCGTCAAACTGGTGTCCAAAAAATATCTGGACACGCACGTCTGGCTTTCCACCGAAAACGTGCAGGAAATCACCCACGGACGTACATACTATAATGTCGCGGACGGCGTTCCGGCTGAAACCCCTGCAAACGGATGGCGGTACAGCGAGATGCGCGCCTGGCTGAACGACGGTTTTTACAATTCGGCTTTCACCGAAGACGAACAAAAGAGCATCTACCTCTTCGTCAACAAAAACACGATCGATTACCGTAAGGACGACGAATCCACCATCGTCAACGACTATATCGCGATCGGCGACCGCTCGGATTACGACGCGGCTGGAGACGACGGCAGACCCACCGACTACGCAATCGTAAAAGGCGCGACGTGGTGCTATAACAAGGACCATATTTACTACTGGGTCAACGATTCTTTCCAGACGTTCGGTTCCGATACCGTGCGGCTCTACCGCCACGACGAACACGAAAAATGCAACAGGGTCGACTGCGTCGAGGCGGTGCGCCCCATTCTGTACGCGAAGCGCGGAGACGCCAAGATTCTTGCGACCGCAACGCAAAAAGAAGAGAAGCAGGCGAATCTGCTCTTGATTTTCGGGATCGTTGTCGCCGCCGTCGGCGCCGTCTCGGCAGTCCCGGTGATGGTCGTCACGAGAGCAAGATACAAAAAACTCCCGCCCGAACAACAGAAGGGCAAGTTCCCCTATAAGAAGTACGAAGTGCCGAGAATCGCCGTCGGACTCGTTCTCCTGATCGGCGGACTTCTGATGATCTTCCTCCCGATCGCGATCAACGGCGGGTTCGGGGCGAAACTGCAGCCGGGTATCTACGTGCAGGACTATACGCAAGCGCAACAGGGAAACGTGGCGCAGTCTGGAAAGGTGGCGTATCGCCTGAACGCCGACGGCACGTACAATCACGCGGCAAACTACGACGGCGACGCGACGGTGTGGGACAGCGGCGGAACGTGGAAGCAAAGCGGTTCGGCCCTGACGCTGACCGGCAATCCGAATCCTCTGTATCCGAGCGGGTACACAATCACGGCGACGGTTTACGGCAGCGACAAATTCGGCAAATCGGCGCAGAACGTATTCAAACGGATCGATTAGAAAACGCGAAAGAACCCCCGCCGGGGCGTTGCGCTTGTCAACGCCCCGGCTTTTTTCGCCCGTTTTTCTTTTTTTCACCCTTGCCAAACGACGGCGGATATGGTATAATAAGGGGAAAGACGCGAAAGGAAGAAAAACGGGCGATGGATGCGGAACTCGGAAAGCGGTACCTTGCGGCGAAACGACGGCTCTTCGACAAGGTGCTCTCCGAAAAACTGAACGACAAACAGCGGGAGGCGGTGGTCACGGTCAACGGCCCCCTCTTGGTTCTTGCCGGCGCGGGAAGCGGGAAAACCACGGTGCTGGTCAACCGCATCACCCACGTCATCCGGTTCGGCAACGCCTATCTGTCCGACCGCGTGCCGGAGGGGGTGACCGAGGGCGACGTCCTCGCGATGGAGGCGGCGCTCACCCTCCCGAACAGCGTGATTGAAGCCGACATCCTGCCCGAGTTCATCACCGAGCCCTGCCCCCCCTGGGCGATGCTTGCCATCACCTTCACGAACAAGGCGGCGAACGAGATCAAGGAACGGCTCGCGGCGGCGCTCCGCGACCCCGCCGTCTCGGACGAGATCTGGGCGGGCACCTTCCACTCGATCTGCGTGCGGATCCTGCACCGCTACGGCTCGCTCGTCGGCTACCGTCCCGGGTTCTCGATCTACGACACCGACGACAAGAAGCATCTGCTCCTCGACGTGATGAAACGGCTGAACATCGACGAGAAGGCGTGCCCCGTCAAGACCGTCGCGAACGAGATCAGCGCGGCGAAGGATAAGCTGATCTCTCCCGAACGCTACGCCGCCGAGGTGGGCAAGAACGACCCCAAACGGCGCGATATCGCGAACGTCTACGCCGAATATCAGGCGACCCTGCTCGAATACAACGCCCTTGATTTCGACGATATCATCATGAAGACCGTCGAACTGCTTGAAGGGGACGAAGAGGCGCGCGCCTACTATCAAGCCAAGTTCCGCTACGTCTCGGTCGACGAATACCAGGACACCAACCCGGCGCAATTCCGCCTGACCGAACTGCTCTCGGGCGGCTACCGCAACGTGATGGTCGTCGGCGACGACGATCAGAGCATCTACCGCTTCCGGGGCGCGACGGTCGAAAACATCCTTTCTTTCGACAAAACCTACCCCGACGCGAAGGTCGTTAAACTCGAGCAGAACTACCGCAGTACGAAAACCATCCTCGCGGCGGCGAACGCCGTCATCAGCCACAATCCCGCCCGCCACGAAAAGTCGCTCTGGTGCGACGCGGGAGAGGGCGAACCGATCGTCGTCCACGCCTGCGCAGACCAGAACGACGAGGCGCGCTACATCACCGATACGATTATGCACGAGGTCGTGCGCGCCGGGCGGCGCTACCGAGACTTCGCCGTTCTCTACCGACTGAACGAACTGGCGCGCTCGCTCGAAAGCGGGTTCGCGAAGAGCGGCATCCCCTACCGCGTGCTCGGTTCGCAGCGGTTCTACGACCGCAAGGAGATCCGGGATATCGTGGCGTACCTGACGCTCGTTCTGTCGGACTCCGACGATCAGCGCCTGCGCCGCGTCATCAACGAGCCCAAGCGCAAGATCGGTTCGACCACGGTCGACGCGATCGCCGCCGTCGCCAAGGTGAACGGGATCCCGATGATGGAGGCGATGCGCCGAAGCGCGGAGTTCCCCGAGATCGCCAAGTCGTCCGAGCGGCTGACCGCCTTCACCGACCTGATCGACGGACTGCGCCGCGCCGAGATGAAGCCCTCGGTTTTGATCGGCGAGGTGTTCGAGCGCACCGGGTATAAGGCGATGCTCGAAGAGGAGGGCGAGGTCGCGAAAACCAGGATCGACAGCGTCAACGAGTTCGTTTCGGCGGCGCTCGAATACGAGGAACGCGCCGACTCTCCGACGCTGGTCGGGTTTCTCGAGGACGTCGCCCTGGTCTCGGACGTCGACAAGTACGACGAAAACGCCGACGCCGTCGTTCTGATGACCATTCACAGCGCGAAGGGGCTCGAATTCCCCGAAGTTTTCCTCGCCGGAGCAGAGGAAGGGGTCTTTCCGAGCACGCAGACCATCTACAACCCCTCCGAGATGAACGAGGAGCGGCGGCTCGCCTACGTCGCGATCACGCGGGCGAAGGATCGGCTCTGGATCACGCACACGTCCGAGCGGATGCTCTACGGGCGCACCGTCGCCAATCCCCTCTCCCGCTTCGTGTCGGAGGAGATCCCGCGCAACCTGACCGAACGCGAGAGCGGCAGAAAGCCGACGGGCTTCGGTTCCCCCCGCCCCGCTCCGCGTCCTTCTCCGCGCCCCTCTCCCTTTGCCCCGCCGATCTCCCCCGCCTCGCCGTTCGCCCGTCCCGTCCAGCCCAAAGCCGACCGCCCGTCGGGCTACGGCGTGACCCGCTTCGCCGACGGAACGCGCGTCTCGCACGCCGTGTTCGGCACGGGAACCGTGATCTCCTCCCGCGAAATGGGGGGCGACGTCCTTTTTGAAGTCCGTTTCGACAACGGCGCGACGAAAAAGTTGATGGGTACTTACGCAAAACTGAAAGCCCTGTAAAACAAAAAAGCGCTTGCCTCCGCAAGCGCTTTTTGCGTGATATCCGCGCCTTAGGCGGTTTTTCATTCGTTTCCAAATCCAAGCCGCGCGCGGCTTGGTGCGTAATCCGCACGTTTCCAAATCCGCCTGAAAGGCGGTATGTAATCTGCGCGTTCACGCGCAGT
>CAMJDE010000146.1 GCA_946404295.1 uncultured Clostridia bacterium
AGAGTTACACCAAGGCGAAAAACGGGCAATACGCCCTCGTCGAACTCTCGGAACGCTACGGCGGCGCCCGTCTGCCCGAGACCGAGATCGTCGATATGCGGGAGGAACTCCGCCGCGGCAATACCTCGCCGATCAGCGATCGGCTGGCGGCGGAGGTGCGGGCGACCGTCGAGCGCGGCGAGCAGGCGATTCTGTTTTTAAATCGCCGGGGCTACAACACGTCGCTCCAATGCCGCGCCTGCGGCGAGCCGATCGTCTGCCCGCGCTGTTCGATCTCGCTGACCTATCACACCGGGCGCGACGGCGGAAAACTGCTCTGCCACTCCTGCGGCTACCGCGCCCGTCCCCCGCGCGTCTGTCCCTCCTGCGAAGCCGACGCCCTCTCCTATCTCGGCTTCGGCACCCAGAAAGCCGAGGCGGAACTCACCGCCGCCCTCTCGGGCTGCCGCGTGATGCGGATGGACGCCGACACCACCACGGGCAAACAGGCGTACGACCGGATGCTCGAGAGTTTCCGGCGGGGCGACGCCGACGTCCTGCTCGGGACGCAGATGGTCGCGAAGGGACACGATTTTCCCCGCGTCACGCTGGTCGGCGTGCTCTCGGCGGACAGTTCGCTCTACGTCAACGATTTCCGCGCCTCGGAGCGCACCTTCTGCCTGCTGACGCAGGTGATCGGGCGCGCGGGTCGCGCCGAACGCCCGGGTCGCGCTCTGATCCAGACCTTTTCACCTTCGAACGAGATCCTTTCGCTCGCGTGTCGGCAGGACTATCCCGCCTTCTACGCGTCCGAGAGCGCCCTGCGGCGAGAGACGGTTTTTCCGCCCTTCTGCGACCTTGCCGTTCTGCTCCTCTCCTCGGTCGACGAGGGGGAACTCTTCCGAGCGTCGAACGAACTCCGCGATCGGCTCCTGAAACTCGCCGAGGGCGACTATCATGACCTGCCCCTGACCGCCTTCGGACCCTTTGAGGCGCAGGTCTACAAGGTCAACGACCGCTTCCGGCTCCGTATGATCCTGAAGTGCCGGAACAGCCCGCGCCTGCGCGCCCTGCTCCGCGAACTGATGCTCTCTTTTGCAAACGAGAGAAAAGTGCTTCTCTCGGTCGATATCAACCCCCTGTCGGTCTGACGGGGAAGAAAGGAAACGCTATGGCAATCCGTAAGATCGTCAAAGTCGGAGACCCGATCCTCCGCAAAACCAGCCGCCCCGTCGAGGAGATCACCCCCCGCATCGAACGGCTGGTCGAAGATATGATCGACACGATGCGCGACGCCAACGGCGTCGGGCTTGCCGCCGTGCAGGTCGGCGTGCTCCGGCGCGTCGTCGTGATCGAGGTCGAGGAGGGAAAACCCATCGTTCTGATCAACCCGAAGATCGTCGCCTTCGCCGGTGAACAATGCGAGCAGGAGGGCTGTCTCTCTCTGCCGGGCAAGTGGGGAACCACCCGCCGCCCCAAGCACGTCACCGTGCGGGCGCAGGGGCTGGACGGAAACGAGGTCGAGTATTCCGGCTCGGATCTGCTCGCCCGCGCCTTCTGCCACGAACTCGACCATCTGGACGGAAAACTCTTCACCGACGCGCTGATCGGTGAACTCGAGGGCTGACGATGACCAATCCGAAGATCGTATTTATGGGGACGCCCGATATCGCCGTGACCTGCCTTTCTCGCCTGCTTGACGCGGGCTTTCCGGTCGGGGCGGTCGTGACGCGGATCGACAAGCCGCAGGGGCGGCACGCGATCCTGACCCCGCCCCCGGTCAAGGTATTCGCCGAGGCGCGCGGGATCCCGGTCCTGCAGCCCCGCACGCTCCGGGACGACGGGTTCGCCGCGTGGCTTGAACAAGAGGATCCCGACCTGATCCTCGTCGTCGCCTTCGGGATGATCCTGCCCGAGAACGTGATCTCCTATCCGAAATACGGCTGCATCAACCTGCACGCCTCGCTGCTCCCGAAATACCGCGGCGCCGCCCCGATGCAGCGCGCGATCATGGCGGGAGAGAGCGAGACGGGGGTCACGGTGATGTATATGGACGCCGGGTTGGATACCGGCGATATGATCGTGAAAAAGACGACCCCGATCGAAAATACCGACACGCTTGAAACCATCCACGACCGATTGGCGGATATCGGCGCAGACCTGCTCGTCGACACGGTTCGGACGATCGCGGAGGGAAAACCCCTCCCCCGAACCAAGCAAAACGGGGACGAGGCGGTCTACGCCGCCAAGATCGAGCGAGAGGACGCGGCGATCGACTTCACGCGTCCCGCCGTCGAACTCGACCGCCTGATCCGTGCGCTGACCCCGATCCCCTACGCCTTTTTCACGATGAAGGACGGGAAAACCGTCAAGGTGCTTTCCGCCCGCCCCGTCGACGGGGAAGGGACTCCCGGGACCGTGCTCGCGCTCTCGCAGGAGGGGACGGGCTGTATCCGCGTCGCCTGCGGGACGGGCGCGCTGGATCTTTACCGGATCAAGCCCGAGGGTAAGGGCGGGATGACTGCCGCCGAGTATCTGCGCGGCAGAAAACTCGCCGTCGGGGAGGCGCTCTGATGGTCGACGTCCGTCGGATCGCCCTGCGGCTGCTCGACGCGTGGGAGCGCGACGACACCTATCTGAACCTTGCCTTGAACTCCCCCGCGACCGCCTCGCTCTCACGCGAGGAACGCGGCTTTCTGACCGCGCTGCTCTACGGGACGGTCGAGCGGAAGATCACCCTCGATTACCTGATCGGCAGGGTCGCCGCGAGAGGAGATCTCGACCCGCACACGCGCAATATCCTGCGGCTCGGCTTCTACCAACTCTTCTATATGGAGATCCCCGCCCACGCCGCCGTCGATCTGACGGTCTCGCTGGGAGAGGGACGGGGCGAAAAGGGGTTCGTCAACGGCGTGCTCCGCGCGGCGCTCCGGCAATACAAAACGAGCGACGGACGGGTCGATTTTCCGTACCCCGATCGCGCGCGCGGGCTTGCCCGGCATCTCTCGATCGCGTATTCTTTTCCCGCAGATCTGGTGCGGCATTTCCTCGGTCTTCTGGGCGACTGCGAGACCGAAAAACTCCTCGCCGCCTTCCATGCCGAGAGCCCGCTGACCGTTGCGGTCAACACGCTGAAAATCACGCGGGACGACCTCGCCTCCCGCCTTGCCGGGGCGGGGATCGAAACCCGCCCGACCAAGTATTCTCCGGTCGGTCTGACGCTCTCTTCCGCGCCGCCCGTCACCGAGATTCCCGGCTTTTCCGACGGGCTGTTTTTCGTGCAGGACGAGGCGGCGCAGCTCGCCTCGGCGATCCTTTCCCCCGCGCCGGGATCGACCGTCGTCGACGTCTGCGCCTGCCCGGGCGGCAAGAGTTTCGCCGCCGCGATCGCCGCGGGCGACGAGGGAACGGTTTACGCCTTCGACCTGCACGAGAGCAAATTGCCCCTGATTACCGAGGGCGCCCGGCGGCTCGGGCTGTCTTCGCTGACCGTCGCGCAGCGCGACGGGACCGATCCCGACCCCGCGCTCGCGGGAAAATGCGACCGCGTGATCTGCGACGTCCCCTGTTCGGGGCTGGGCGTCCTCGGGAAAAAGCCCGATCTCCGCTACCGCGCGCTCGACCGCGCGGGGGAACTCCCCGCCTTGCAGACGGCGCTGCTTTCCGCCTCGTCGCGATACGTCGCCCCGGGCGGGCGATTGCTCTATTCGACCTGCACCCTGAACCCGCGCGAAAATCAAGAGGTCGTTGCGGCGTTCCTTGCGGCCGCCCCCTCGTTTTCCCGCGCGCCCTTTTCGGTCGGCGGGCTTGACGCGCCGGGCGGCGAGATCACGCTCTACCCGCATATCCACGGGACCGACGGCTTCTATTACGCCCTGCTCGAACGCCGCCCCGATTGACGCGAAAGGAGAGTCAGATGGATCGTATTCCCGATCTGCAGTCGCTATCAAAACCCGAACTTGCCGATCTGTTTTCGTCGCTTGGGCAGCCCGCCTACCGCGCGAAGCAGGTCTTTTCGGCGTTTGCCCGCGGTGCCTCGATCGGTGAAATCACGACCCTGCCGAAACCTTTGCGCGAACGGCTCTCGTCCGATTATCCCGACGCGACGCCGACAATCGACCGAAAACAGGTCTCGAAACTCGACGGGACGGCGAAATACCTGCTCCGGCTGAACGACGGCAACGCCGTCGAAGCCGTCCTGATGAAATACGAACACGGCACCACGGTCTGCATTTCGTCGCAGGTCGGGTGCGCGATGGGCTGCGCCTTCTGCGCCTCGACCATCGGCGGGAAGGTGCGGAACCTGACGGCGGGCGAGATGCTCGGCGAGGTCGCCGCCGTCGGGCGCGACGCCGGGGAACGGATCGACGGGATCGTCCTGATGGGGATCGGCGAACCGCTCGACAACTACGACGCCGTTCTGCGCTTTCTGCGCCTCGCGAACGATCCCGACGGGCTCGGGATCGGCTACCGCCATATCTCGCTTTCGACCTGCGGCGTCGTGCCGAAGATCTACGACCTCGCGAAAGAGGATCTCCCGATCACCCTGTCGATCTCGCTCCACGCGTCGACCGACGAACGGCGCTCGCGCATTATGCCGGTCAACCGTCGGTGGGGTCTTGACGAACTGCTCACCGCCTGCCGCGCGTATTTTGAGGCGACGGGGCGGCGCATCTCGTTTGAATACACCCTGATCGCGGGCGAAAACGACACCCCCGACGAGGCGAAACGGCTCGCTTCGCTTCTGAAAAACTATCTGCCCGATCACCCGCTCCACGTCAACCTGATCCGCCTGAACGAGGTGAAGGAGACCGGGTTCCGCACCCCCGACGGGGACTCCGCGCGCCGCTTTGCCGATCTTCTCAACCGGCTCAGCGTGACGGCGACGGTGCGCCGTCGGCTGGGGAGCGACGTTGACGCCGCCTGCGGACAACTCCGACGGAAAAACGCTCCCGGCGGGGAGGGAAACCCGTGATCGGCGTCGTCGTCAAGGGGCTGGGCGGGCTCTACGAAGTGCTGACAGACGAGGGACGGGTCTCCTGCCGCGCGCGCGGCGCGCTGAAACGCGACGAGGAAAAGGTCTTGATCGGCGACCGGGTGGAACTCGACAAGCCTGACGGGGAATACGTCATCGCGCGGGTCGATCCGCGCAAGAACGCCCTGATCCGCCCGCCGATCGCCAACCTCGACGCGCTCTATTGCGTGATCGCCGCGTCGCGCCCCACGCCCGCGCTCGACACGCTCGATAAACTGCTCGCCATCGCCGAAAACAAGTCGATCCGCGCCGCCCTCGTCGTCACG
>CAMJDE010000147.1 GCA_946404295.1 uncultured Clostridia bacterium
CTATAACTGCGCGCCTGCGCGACGCGCGGCGGCGCGGCGCGCGAGCGCCATCGCGCCGCGGACGGCGAGGTTGACGAGCAGGATCAAAAGCGAGACGGTCGCCGCCATTCCGATATCGATCTGGCTCTCTGCGCGCGAGATCTGGAGCGACAGCGGGAGCGGGGCGGGCGGCGCGAGGAGCGAGACCGCCGAGATGGTCATCATCGAGTTGACGAAGAAATAGACCGCCATCTCGCAGAGCGAGGGGCGCACCTTCGGGAGCAGGACGTCGAACACGATCCGACCCCGCCCGACGCCGAGCGTCTTGCCGACGCTTTCAAGATCGGGGTTGACCTTGTTCAGCGTGTTCACCATCAGAAGGTAGGGGGATGCGAAAAAATGCACCGTGTTCGCGAGCGCGACGATCAAGACCGTGCCGTAGAGCGGCGTGCGGTTGAAGAAGATCACGTAGCCGAGACCGAGGACGAGACCCGGGATCGCGACCGAGGTGATCGAGAGCAGGTGCAGGGGGCGGTTGAGGGGGCTCTTCGTCCGCGTCGTCAGGTACGCCGAGAGGAACGCGAGCGCCGTTCCGAAAAGCGAGGCGATCGCGGCGTAGAGCAGCGAGTTCGGCAGAAACCGATCGGCGCCGCTCCGGAAGGTGTCGCGGATATGCGAGAAGGTAAAGGAAAGATCGGTCGGATAGGACTTTGCGAAGATCTGCACGATGAACGCCAGGATCGGGAGCAGGATCAGCGTCGAGACGATCCCCGAGAACAGGTAGGCGAGAAGCCGCGCGACCTTGCCGCAGCCCGTCCCGGCGGGTTCGGTGACGAACCCCGCCTGACCGTGATCGGGGACGAGGAGATCAATGACGAACGCCGCGACGGCGGGGATCAGCAGAAGAATACCGATCACCCCGGCGGAGCCGTAGCGCGCGTTCTCGACGTCGCGGAGCATCAGAATCGAGAGCGTATAGCCGAAACTCCGGGTGTGCAGCGCCTCGGGAACGCCGTAGTCGGTCACGATCATCGTGAAGACGGCGAAGATCGTCGAGATCAGCGTCTTTTTCAGATAGGGCAGGGTGATGCCGGTAAACCGCCGCAGGGGCGGGATCCCGAGCACCCGCGCCGCCCGGTAGGGAAGCCCGTCCTCGTACTGCAGAACGCTCTGCAGCATCAGAAATGCGACCGGAAAAGAGTAGAGCACCGACCCGAGAACGATCCCGGGAAACCCGAGGATCGAGAGGTTAAGCCCCAACAGCCGCGAGAGGATCCCCGACCCGTTCGCGCCGATCAGCGCCTTCAGTCCGTAGGCGTGCGAGATCGACGGGATCAGCATCGGAAGGACGAAGAGGGTCGAAAAGACCCCTTTGCCCTTGATATCCGTCCGCGAGAGGGCGAACGCCGCCCCGAGCGCGAGAGCGGTCGAAATCAGCGTCGCCGAAAGTCCCGTCGTGACCGAATTGACGATCGCGGGGACGAAATCGCGAGAGGAGACCAGCGCGCGGAACCCCGAGGGGGTGATCCGCAAAAACATAGACAGAATGGGACAAATGACGACCGCGAGAAAGAAGAGGATCAGCGAAACCTGGATCGTCAGGCGGGCGATATTCCTGCGGCGCGTCATGTCGACAACCCCTCGGCATAGGCGGCGAGCGACTCGATCTTTGCCCGCAGATTATCGAGGACAAAGGAACGAACGTAGTCGTTTTTCGGGTTCTTGCAGATGTTTTCGGGCGTGTCGAGTTGGGCGATCTCACCGCGATCCAGGATCATGATCCGGTCCGAGAGGGCGAACGCCTCCTCCTGGTCGTGCGTGACGTAGATCATCGTCGTTCCGAAGGTCTCTTGCAGGCGTTTGAGTTCGCGCCGCATCGAGAGCCGCGTCGCCACGTCGAGCGCCGACATCGGCTCGTCGAAGAGGATCACGTCGGGGCGGAGCGCCAGCGTCCGCGCGATCGCGACCCGCTGCTGCTGCCCGCCCGAGAGGTTTTTCGGCATCGCCTTCGCGTACTCCGAGAGCCCGACGGCGGCGAGCATTTCGTCGGCGCGCTCCCGCGCGATCGCGCGGGTTTCCTTTTTGATCTTCAGCGCGTACTCGACGTTCTTTTTGACGTTCATATTCTCGAACAGGGCGTAGTTCTGAAACACGATCCCCATTCCGCGACGGTCGGGCGGGGCGAAGGTGATATCGACCCCATCCTTTTCAATCGTCCCCGTCTCGGGGGTGAGCAGCCCGACGAGCAGCCGCAGCAGGGTGGTTTTTCCGCACCCCGACGGACCGAGGATCGAGAGAAACTCGCCGTCCCGGACGGTGAAACTGACGCTCGTCAGGACCTCTTTTTCGCGGTAGCCCTTCGAGAGGTCGCGGATCACCAGTTTATCGTTCAGTGATCCCATTTCGCCTGCAGCCGTTCCTTTTCGGGCAGCGTGTCGTTTGCCATATTGCCGTACTTGATCCCGACGGGGAACCCTTCGACCTCGGGCGTGAAGTCCTTGAAGATCTGATCGGGGAAGTAGCGTTCGTTGTCCCCGCGGCAGAGGTCGGTCGCAAGATAATGGAAGACGTCGCGGACCGCCTGACGGTCGGCGCTCTTCTTCAGGATCGCGTTGCCGTACATACTGTAGGGCGACCCTTCCTCGAAGAACAGGATCTTCAACTCGTCGTTGCCCGCGTTGATCTTGACGACCGCCTGGCTCGTCATACCGAGTCCGACGGCGACCTCGCGCGCCTCAAGCGCCTTGACGGGGCCCGACCCCGAACTCGTGTACTGCAGGACGTTTTCGGAGAAGGCGTCGAAGTAGGAAAACGCCTCGTCCTCGCCCCACTCGTTCACCAACTGACGCAGGAACATATACCCGGTGCCCGACGAGTTCGGCGACGGCATCGAGAGAAGACCCCGATATTCGGGTTTCAGGAGATCGGCGTAGCAGGTCGGCTCGGCGATGCCCCGGTCGGCGAGCACCTTCGTATTGACGATGACGCACCCGCCGTTTTTTAGTTCGGGCGTGTACTTTTTGCTCGCGGGGACGAGTTCGTCAAGAAAGACCGAGAAATCGAAATCCGAGAGTTCCGCGAGGTAATCGGAGCATTTTTCAAGATACCCGTACTCCTCGGAGATAATCAGGTCCGCGGAGCAGCGGTCGCCCTCCTCGATCACCTTCGCCGAGATCGCCGCGGTCGACATATAAATCAGTTCGATATCGTATTCGGGAAACTTTTTCCGGCACTCGGAGAGATAGTATTCGTTCTTGTATTCCTCGCCGCTCGTCCAGATGACGACTTTCTCCTTTTTGGCGCCGCAGCCCGCAAACGCGGTCAGCGCGATCGCGAAGAGGAACAACAGGGCGGCAATTCTGGTCAGGGTTTTCATTTTTGGTCTCCTTTTCAAATAAATTGTTCATTTTGAAACACAAACGCATAAAGTTGAACATATCACGCGCGCCGAGACGAACGACCGAAAAAAACGGAATTGTCCTTACATTATAATATAAATCCGCTTTCAAACGCAAAAAACGCCCGGCGCGCAAACTGTACGCAACCGAGCAATACTATACACCAAATGAACGCAAAAGTCAACCCCCGCGACCGCTTTTTTTCAAAAAAAGCCCCGCGACGAAAACCCGTCGCGGGGAGGGAAAACCGGAAACCGGGTCAGACGGGGTCGCCGTCCTCGGTTTGTTCGTTTGGCGTCGCGTTCTTCTTTTTCCGGAACACGAGGAACTTGCTGAAAAAGTAGTTGGACACGATGACGACGACGGCGGCGGCGACCTTCGCCCCGATCTCGTTCAGGTTCCATTCCCGCCCGATCAGCGCGACGGCGTTCAGAGCGGGGAAGAGAGCGGCGAGGGCGCGCGCCCCGAAGTAGGTGATCAGGTAATCGAGCCCGAGGGTCGCGAGCCGTCCGGCGGCAAAAACCGGGAGTTGACGCAGGGGTTTTCCCGCTTTGCCGTCCTCAAACACCCATTTCCGGTTGGTGAAGAAAGCGAACAGAACGGCGGCGATCCATTGGATCACCTGCGCCGCGGTGTAGAGCGCGAGGTACCTGCCCCCGCTCGTCTCCTCGACCGGGATGCCGAGCAGGCGCTTGCCTGGGATCAGCACGGCGAAATAGACCGCCCACCCGACGAGGGTGGTCAGCACGCCGAACAAGAGATAGAGCAGGACTTCCCGGTGCTTCCGGGCAAAGTCGCCGATACGGGACATCGTTTGCCTCCGAAAATGTACTACGCGACCAGTATAGCACACGGCGACGGTTTTGTCAACGACGGAACCTATGTCGCGCAAGCGCGACTCGATATATCTCGCTCCGCTCGATTCGATATACGCTCGCAAGTTCGCGTTCGATATATGCTCGTAAACTCGCATTCGATGTGTTCGCTCCGCGAACGAGACGGATTCTTTCACGCCGCGAATAAGGGGGCAGGGGGGTCCCCCGCGGCACATCATTTTCGTCGGCGCTTGCGACGGCGAAAACATCATTGTCGAAGACAACATCACGTTGCGAAGCAACACATCATTGCGCGAAGCGCACATTTTCCTCTTGATTTTCTTCCCGGTTTCCTGTATAATATAAACTTGAGGAAAAATCGGGAAGGAGGGGAGAAACCGTGTTCGGATACGTCAAGCCGTGGCTCCCCGAACTCCGCGTTCGCGAGGAGGCGACCTACCGCGCGCTCTACTGCGGGCTCTGCCGCACGATGAAAAGGACGGTCGGTCGGCTCTCGACGCTCTCGCTCAGTTACGATTTCGTCTTCTTCCTGATCTGCCGCCTGCGCGCGGCGGGGCTCTCCCCGACCGCCGTCCGGCGCCGCTGTATCGCCCACCCCTTTCGCCGCCGTCCCATGGCGGATACGGGGGAGATCGGCAGACTTGCCGCGCGGATCTCGGCGCTCCTGACCTACGACCAGATCCGCGACGACCTGCGCGACCGGGGGGCGAAAAAGCGTCTGCGCGCCCGCCTCCTGCTCCCGATCTTCGCGTCGGCGCGCCGTCGGGCAAAGCTCCCCGACCTCGACGCCGAGTTCCGCCGCTGCCTCGACGCGCTCGACGCCCTCGAACGCGCGGGCGACCCCTCCGCCGACAAAGCCGCAGAGACCTTCGGAAACCTGCTCGGCGCGGCGTTTGCCTACGGGCTCTCGGGCGACGACGCCCGGATCCTCTTTGAGATCGGGCGGCACACCGGGCGCTTTATCTACCTTGCCGACGCCGCCGAGGACTACGCCGACGACCGCCGCCGCGGCAACTACAACCCGCTCGTTCTGTCGTAC
>CAMJDE010000148.1 GCA_946404295.1 uncultured Clostridia bacterium
TTTTGTCGGCGACGTCAAGAGTTCTTTGACGCCCGCTCAAAAGACGAATATTCAACCGAATATATTATACCATCGAAATCGCTCTTTGTCAATCGCTCGGGACAATTTGTTGAAAAACGCCCTCCGAGAACGCTTTTTTACAAAAAGTTTCCTTTCCCTATTGCAAAAGAGAACGGCGCGTGCTACAATAGACAAAAACGCAGACAGAGTAGGTCGGTTCGTGTCGAGTGCCGCCGGGACGGGGAGTTGCCGGGCGGACGAAGAACGGTGAAAGCCGTCACAGTGAACCGCCCGCATCCCGCTGTTCGGCGCCCGGGTATATTCCTCCGCGCAGAACGACACGATTTTGCACAAGGAGGACTTTTTTTATGCAAAAACAGCGTTTTTCGATCGAACTGACCCCGCTTGAGAAGATCACGCTGACCGCCGCGATGACGGCGCTCTCGATCGTGCTCTGCCGCTTCCTCGGCTACAGTCCCGCGAACACGATGTTCCGGGTCGAACTCGGCTTTTTGCCGATCGCCCTGATCGGGCTTCTCGCGGGGCCCGTCTACTCGTTTTTCGGCTACGGGCTCGCCGACCTGATCGGGTCGCTGATCACGACCGGTATGAACCCCCTGATCCTGTGCTGCAAGGCGCTGTCGGGGCTTGTCCTCGGGCTCTTCCTCTACCGTCGCCGCCCGTCGCTGCCGCTCGTTCTGATCACGCTTTTCGTCCTCGGCGCGGGGGTCGACGTCTTTCTGATGTCGGCGGTCTTCAAAGTGATGGGCTACGCCCCCTCCTACGCCGCCGCTCTCTACACGCGGACGATCAACGCCCTCGTCAACTACCCGATCCGGGTGATCGCCCTGTACCTCGTCTGCCGCTTCGGTCTTCCCGCCTTTGAAAACGCGATCAAGCGCTCGCGGCGCCAAAAGAGCGGCGACGGGACTTTCAAATCCTACGCCAACAGTTTCCAGACCGTATCGCGGCTCGGGCTGGAGCGCGAAGCCGACCTGCTCGCGCGGCTCGGAAACCCCGAAAAGGACCTCTGCTGCCTGCACATCGCGGGAACCAACGGCAAGGGTTCGGTCGCCGCGTACCTGTCGGCGATCCTGCGCGAAGCCGGCTTTTCGGTCGGACTTTTTACCTCGCCGAACCTCGTGCGGGTGAACGAGCGGATCGCCCTGAACGGAGAGCCGATCGACGACGCCGACCTCGACCGCCTGCTTGAGAGAGTCGAGGGGGCGGCGAAGGAGAGCGAATCCGCCCGGGGCGAAGCGCCGACGCAGTTTGAGATCTGGACGGCGATCGCCTTCCTCTACTTTGCCGAAAAGAAGGTCGATTACGTCGTGCTCGAAACCGGGCTCGGGGGCGAGTTCGACGCGACCAACGTGATCGGAAAAAACGTCGCCGCGATCTTGACCAAGATCGACCTCGACCATACCGAATACCTCGGCGACACGATCGGAAAGATCGCCGAAACCAAGAGCAAGATCGTCAAAGCCGACTGTGCGACGGGGTGCGTTTTCTCGTCCCCGCAGACCCCCGAAGCCGAGCGCGTGATCCGCGACCGGGCGGCGGAAGTCGGCGTGACGCCCGTCTTTGCCGAGCCGCCCGCGCCGGAGGGGTTTGAGGGCGTGTGCGAACGCTTCTCCTACCGGGGGATCGACCTCTCTCCCTCGCTCGGCGGCACGCATCAGATCGAGAACGCCTGCCTTGCCTGCGACGTCGCCTTGAAACTCGGGATCGATCCCGCCAAGATCGCGGCGGGGATCGCCTCCGCCCGGCACCCGGGACGGTTTGAATTGCTCTCGCGCGACCCCGCGATCCTCTACGACGGCGGGCACAACCCGAACGGCATCACCGCCCTGAACCGCTCGCTCGACCGCTACTTCCCGGGGCGGGAAATGACCGTGATCTTCGCCTGTATGAAGGATAAGGAGATCGCCCCCTCGCTCAAACTGCTCGCCGAACCGGGACGCGATTTCATCTTTACGACGGTGCAAAACAACCCCCGCGCCCTGCCCGCCGACGCCCTCCGCGAGAAGGCGGCGGAACTCGGGATCGCGGGCGAGAGCTGCCCCACGCTCGCCGAGGCGATCGAGCGGGCGAAAGCGGGCGGAAAGATGATCTTGATCTGCGGTTCGCTCTACCTCTACGCCGATCTGCCAAACGGGCTCCGCTCGGTCTGACGCCCCCGGAACGCCCGCCTAAAACAGGCGCAAGTCCCCGCTCCCCGCTCGGGGGGGCGGTTTTGATTTTTCCCGGTTTTTCTTTCCTTTTGCGGCATAATTTGTTCCTTGCGTCGGGGTACGCCGACGGGCTATAATGGAAGTGCCGGAAAGAAGAAACGAAACGGGAAAGACCGGCGTCCCCCGGGAAAGGATTACATAGTATGACCTCTCGCCCACTTCGCGTCTGTTCTCTTCTGCTCTCGCTGCTCCTCTGTCTTGCGTTCCCCGCCCTGCCCGCCCTTGCCGCGGGGGACAAAACGCTCCCTGCCTACGCCGTCCCGGCAAACAGCCTCTCCTCTCATAAACCGCTCACGGTGCGTCTCGGGCGCGCGCGGCTCGCCATGGTCGGGCGGTTGATCGACGGGACGCCGTATCTCCCGGTCGCAGAGCTCTGCGACCTCTACGCCGACTGCCGGATCAGGAATACCGCCGACGGCTGGACGCTCGAGGCGCCCGGGCTCTCGGTCTCGGCGTGGAGCGGCGCGACCTACCTGACGGTGAACGGGCGGGTCTTTTACGACCCGCATCCCGTCGCGATTCTCTCGGACGGCGACCTCTACGTCCCGATCGAGACGGCAAAGCGGCTTTCGGGCTTGACGCTCGCCTTTGTTCCCGCGACGGCGACCGTCACGCTGTCGGGCGGCTTTACGCCCCCGCGTTCGGGCGACGCCGTCTACGACCCCGACGCCCTCTATTGGCTCTCGCGCATCATTTCGGCGGAGAGCCGGGGCGAACCGCTCGCCGGGCAGATCGCCGTCGGGAACGTCATCCTGAACCGCGTGCGCTCGACCGCGTTCCCGAACACGATCTGGGGCGTGATCTTCGACCGCAAGGACGGCGTGCAGTTCACCCCGGTCGCAAACGGAACGGTCTACGCTTCCCCCTACTGGATCTCGACCGTCGCCGCGAAGATCTGCCTCGAAGGGTACTCGGTCTCAACGTCGGCGCTGTTTTTCTACGAACCGTCAAAGGCGACCTCGTCCTGGATCGAGAACAACCGACCGTACTTATTTACCATAGGGCATCACCGCTTCTTCTCGTAGGTCTGTCGGATTCGGCGCAGACCGAAAAAGCGGACGCTTTTCCTTGACAAAGCCGCCGTCTTGTGCTACACTTTATCCGAGAATTTCCCCCGAAAGGATCCGGATATGAACATCACCGAAATCGACGCCAATTTCAAGGTACCCGACAACGTAAAGCGCGACGACCTCGTCTGGCACGACGTGCGGACGGCGCCCGTTTCGATCTACGGGCTGTGCGACCCGCGAAACGCCGAGACCCCCTTCCACCGTTTTCCGTTTGAGGTGGGCGAACGCGTCGGCGGGAAGGTGAAGGAACTCAACCTGCGCCCCGCGGGAGGACGGATCCGCTTCACGACGAACTCGCCCTACGTCGCCCTGCTCTGCGAGACGGTCCATCCGATCGACGTGATGCCCCATATGACGCTTGCCGGTTCCGACGGCTTCGACCTTTACAAGAACCCGGACGACGGCGAACCGTTTTTGATCAAGCCCTTTATGCCGTCCTCGGATCGCCTCGGGACGACCGATTTTTCGGGCATCATAGAACTGGTGTCCGAAAAGGAACGGCACTTTACGCTCAACTTCCCGCCTTACGGGACGGTAAAGAACCTTTGGATCGGATTGAAAGAAGGTTCCTCGCTCTCGGACGGGATCCCCTACCGGAACGAGCTGCCCGCCGTTTTTTACGGCAGCAGCATCACCGAGGGCGCCTGCGCCTCTCGCCCCGGACTGACCTATCAGGCGATCCTCTCCAAGTACCTGAACCTCGATTTCGTCAACCTCGGTTTTGCGGGCGCGGCGAAGGGCGAACCCGAACTCGTCGCGTATATGGCGGGGCTGAAAATGTCGTGTTTCGTCTCTGACTACGACCACAACGCCCCCTCGCTCGAACACCTGCAAGCCACCCTTCCGCCCCTGTATCGCGCCGTTCGGGACAAAAACCCCACCCTTCCCTTCGTGTTTATGTCCGCCCCCGGCACGAACGGCTGGCACCGGAAGATCCGCCGCGACTATATCGAGAGCGTCTGGCGGCAGGCGGTCTCGGAGGGCGACAAAAACGTTTACTTCGTCGACGGCTACACGATCTTCGCGGGCGACCTCGAGGACGAATGTACCGTCGAATGGTGCCACCCGAACGACCTCGGTATGCGCAAAATGGCGCAGGCGCTGACCCCGATCTTCAAAAAGATCTACGGGATCGGATGACCCCGCCCGCGCGCCGGAATCGGTTTGGGGACGATCCGCAAAGAAAAAAAGAAACGAACGCCCGCACGGGCGTTCGTTTCTCGTTTTACCGGATTTGCCGCAGACGGCGGTCACAGGAACGAAAACAGCAGCCGTTTGCTGTGCGCGTCCAGCGCTGTCCAGTCGGGGATCTCGTAACGGTTGTCGTCTGTGTCCCGCAGCAAAAAGCGCCGTCCGTAATTCTTGATGTTGTACAGACGGTTGGTGATGCGGAAAGTGACGGGCCCGCGATCGGTTTCGACGTGGAAGGTCCACACGCCGCCGGCGAATTCGTATTTGTTGACGCGGGTGACGACGGGGACAAAATAAGACTCTGCAAAGCAGGCGCGCAGCGCCTCGGCGGAGGCGTCATCCAACTCCTCCGGATCACGCACGAAAGCGACCTCGTGTTCATCCTCATCCACCAGCGTGAAGAAACGGTCCGCGTCGAAAGCGGGAAAAAGGCGACGCGGTTCCAGCCCCGTCAAGCGCGTGCCGTCTTTCAGCGTTACGGCGACCCGGTAAACGTCGGTGCGTTCAATGCTCCCCGTGTAGCGGTCGATATAGACGCGGGACATCCTTTACACCTCCCACTTTTCGTCGCGTTTGGCTTGCGCGACCTGATCGGACATTGACTGTATCTTCACAAGTTTATAGTACTTGCCTTTGCGTTCCATCAGTTCCTGCGGCGTGCCGCACTCAATGATGCTGCCGTTGTCCACGACCACGATTTTGGTGGCTTTCGAGAGAGTGGAAAGCCGATGGGCGATCAT
>CAMJDE010000149.1 GCA_946404295.1 uncultured Clostridia bacterium
CAGGGGGCGCGCGGTCTGGAGACGCGCGAAATGCTCGTCGAGCGCGGTGTCGAATGGTTTGTCCGAGTTGTGATAATCGAGGATCCCGCGCGCCGAGTGCAGGAGCGCCGAGATATGGAGCAATTCTCCCGTCGATAGAGTCGCCCCCTTGTCCGCCCGGTCGCAGGAAGAGAGGACGTCGTCCGGCGCCGTAAACGGCGGATAGCCCTTGAAACCGATCAACCGACGGGCGGCGGCGGTGCGATCCTGCCGCCGTTTTACGACGTCGGGATCGTCCGAGGGCAAAAGAGACAGGACCATCGCGCGCGCCCCGTCGGTCGCGCAGCAATCGGCAAGACTCGCGATGATCTTATCGTATTCCAGCGTTGAGAGCGTTTTCTGACTGAACGCCATCTCTTGAAAACTCCTTTTCCGTCAATCGGAAACTTGCTTATAAAACTTGAGGGTATCGAACCCGCGCCCGAGATGATGCAGAAGGTACTGTTCCGCCGAAACGGCAAGCGCCACTTCGTCCTCGTCGGAAACGCGGAAGGAAAAGATGCGTTCGATCGGGCACTCCATCACGTAACGAAGCGCGGCGCGCACGCCGGGAGAGAGGATCAGGATCGGACGGCGGGCTTCCTCGCCCTCGGTGATGACGGTTCCCTCTTGTCGGACCGATGCGGCGTATTCGCGGCAGTCGCGGCAGGTGCAGACGCCGCCGAGCACGTCAAGGTATAATTCCCCCTCGTCCTGCCCGCACTCGGAACAGCCCGAAAGATCGGGCATAAAGCCGAGCGACGCGGCACAGCGCATTTCAAACGCCGCTTTGATCTTGTGTTCGGGGGCGAGATCGTGTTCGAGGGCGTAGAGCGAGTTCAGGATCAGGCGGAGCAACGAAACGTCGGGATCGGTCGTCCCCGCCTCGGAGAGCACGTCGCAGAAATAGGAGGCGAGCGCCGTTTTGGAAATCGAACTCCGGAGCCCGAAAAAGTTGTTTTCGAGTTCGACCTCGCGCACCCAGTATTTGTCCCCCTTCCGGTAAAGAACGTAGTTCCCGTAGCAGAAGAGCTGCGCCGCCGCCATATACCGGCTTTTCAGCGAGCGGCTGTTGTTCGCGTAGGCGGAGAGCACG
Source organism: uncultured Clostridia bacterium (assembly GCA_946404295.1). GTDB lineage: Bacteria > Bacillota > Clostridia > Oscillospirales > CAG-272 > UBA1740. The sequence goes on from CAMJDE010000149.1 coordinate 1,115, forward strand.
CCGAGTTTGTCGGAATAGAGCCGGATCAGCCGATCGGATTCGGAAAGGTCTGTCGTCCGGATGACCAGCGCCTTCACCTCTGTCAGTATCATTTGTCTTCCCTGTATCCGAAGTTCGAGAGCAGCGAACTGCGGTCGCGCCAGTTCTCCTTGACCTTCACCCACAGGTCGAGAAAGACCTTCACGCCGAGGAAGCGTTCGAGATCCTCCCGCGCGTGGGAGCCGACGGTTTTCAGGGTGGCGCCGTTCTTGCCGATGATGATGCCTTTGTGGCTCTGTTTTTCGCAGAAGATCTCGGCGCGGATCCTGACCAGATCCTTTTTCTCGGTAAACTCCTCGATCGTGACGGCGGTGCCGTGCGGGATCTCCTCGTCGAGGGTACGCAGCAGTTTTTCGCGAATGATCTCGGCGGCGATCTGCCGCTCGGGCATATCGGTCACCTGATCCTCCGGGAAGAACCAGACGCTCTCCGAAAGGTAGCGTTCACATTCCGAGAGGACGGCGTCGACCCCGCGCCCGTTCTTCGCCGAGATGGGGATCACGGCGTCGAAATCGTGACGGGCGGCGTACGCCTCGATCGTCTTGGCGATCTCGCTCGCGTTCGCGGTGTCTTCCTTATTGATTACCAATACAGAGGGAGTTTTCGATCCCTCGATCCGTTTGATGATCTCGTCCTCGATCTCCCCGACCGCTCCGCGCGGTTCGACGACCAGGATCGCCGCGTCGCTGTCCCCGAGGGCTCCCGTCGCGGTCTTGACCATATAATCGCCCAGTTTGGTGCGCGGACGGTGCACGCCGGGCGTATCGAGAAAGACGAACTGATCCTCCCCGACGGTATGGATGCCCGTGATGCGGTTGCGCGTCGTCTGCGGCCGCTTTGACGTGATGGCGATCTTCTCGCCGAGGATCGCGTTGAGCAGGGTCGATTTCCCCACGTTCGGTCGCCCGACGATGGCAATAAACGCCGTTCTTTTCATTCTTTTTCTTCCTTTGTCGGTTTATTCCCACTCGCCCGAGCGGATTTCTTCGACGATCTTCTTCTGACGGGCGAACATCTCGTCCTCGTCCTCCTGCGACGTCTCATGATCGTAGCCGAGCAGGTGCAGGGTCGAGTGGACCGTGAGGAACGAGACCTCCTCTTCAAGCGTGTTTCCGATCTTCTCTCCCTGCTCTTTCGCGCGTTCGAGCGAGATCACGATATCGCCGAGCAGAACGGGGGTATCGGGGGTCGTGTAGGGCTCGCCCTTCTCGTAGATCGGGAAGGAGAGCACGTCGGTCGCGGCGTCCTTCTTCCGGTATTCGGCGTTCAGCGTCCGGATGTACGCGTCGTCGGTGAAGGTGACCGAGACCTCGGCGTCGCGGAAGAATTCCTCGTGCTTCAGGGTCGCCGAGACCGCCGTCCGCACGGCGCTTTTCAGAACGAAACCGACGTCTGTCGGGATATTGACGGCGGAAAAAACAATTTTGAGCGAGGGTCCCTCGGGACGGTAATGAACCGTTTTTTTCATCCTTTTTTCTCCTCGGAGAAGCGACGGGCGGAATAGGCGTGCCCCGGTTCGCTTTTTCTTTCTCTTTCGTACTTGTCGTACGCGGTAATGATCTTTTGTACCAGCGGGTGACGAACGACGTCGCGCTCGGTGAACTGATGTACGGCGATCCCCTCGATCCCCTTTAGGATCCGCACCGCAACGGCAAGTCCGCTCTTCTTACCGAACGGAAGGTCGGTTTGGCTCGGGTCGCCGGTGACGACGATCCGCGAGTTGTTCCCGAGCCGCGTCAGAAACATTTTCATCTGCTCCGCCGTCGTGTTCTGCGCCTCGTCGAGAATGATGAACGAATCGTCGAGCGTGCGCCCGCGCATATAGGCCAGCGGCGCGATCTCGATCGTGTTCCGTTCGAGGTGTCTCTGATAGTTTTCGGCGCCGAACATATCGTGCAGCGAATCGTAGAGCGGACGGAGGTAGGGGTCGATCTTGCTCTGCAGATCCCCCGGCAAAAAACCGAGTTTTTCGCCCGCCTCGACCGCCGGACGGGTCAGAATGATGCGGGAAACTTTCTTATTGCGAAGCGCCTCGACCGCCATCGCGACGGCAAGAAAGGTCTTGCCTGTCCCGGCGGGACCGACGCCGATCGTGACGGTGTTTTTCCGGATGGCGTCGACGTATTTCTTCTGCCCGACCGTTTTCGGACGGATCGGTTTTCCCTTCATGGTCACGCAGATCACGTCGGAGAGCGAACCGAGGTCCTCGGCTTCTCCGCTCTCGACCGACGACATCACGTAACTGACGCTCCCCTCGGAGAGCGTGTCGCCGTCGGCGGTCATCCGCTTCAGGTATTCGAGCGTCTCGACGGCGAGCCGCACACCCTCGGCGTTCGGTCCCGAGACCAGGATCGCGTCGCCGACCCCGTTGCGGTTGACGCCGTTATTCGCGATGCGGACGCCGAAGCGTTCCTCGATCGCCCTGACGTTTTCGTCGCAGGTGCCGAAGATGACGGAGGTCACCGCCTCCGAGGACGTGGTAACGATTTTTTCGGGCATATGCGCTCCTATCTTTTTTTATATTATTCCACTATTTATTGTACTCTGTCCGCGCGCTAAAAGCAAGGGGTTTCGCAATATTTATCAAATATTCGGTCTTTGCCGTCGCGATATATCCGCCGTCCGCAAATCCCCCCGAGACCTCGCTTTTCAGAAGTTCTCCCTCCGCGAGTGCCTCGCGGATGATCCAGTTCAGCCGCCTGTGCGCGAGGCGCGCCGCCTCGGCTTCGCTTCGCTCGACCATCTCTTCTGCTACGGTATGCGCGTAACCGACACGGAACGAGAACGGGAACTTCACACCGCCTGGGAGCGTGATTTCCCGTTCGGTCGAACTGTCCCCTCCCTCGCCGAACGAAAACAGTTCTTTCCCGAACAGTTTGAAAGAAACGGAGACGGGGCGGCGTTCGGTCACGGTCCGTTTCGGTTCAACTGCCTTGACCGTAGCGCAAAACTCCGCCCTGACCTTTGCCGTAACGCTCCCAGCCGCGCGGACGGCTCCGCCGCGCGTCACCCCGCTGATCAAAAGATCGCCCTTGTGCACCGTCTGTCCCGGAGAAACGACCGCCGTTCCCGCCGTCGGCTGAACCGAGACGATCACCCCGTCGGACGCAGCGATGAGATTGACGCCCTCCCCCGCGTCGTCCGTCCGTGTCGGTTCGCCCTCCTTCCGACCGATCCAGGTGACCTCGGCGACGACCCCGGAAAGCGAAACGGTCACCCCCGAAAACAAATCTTCGCGACCCAGGCACTTGGTCGCGACCTCATTCGGGGAAACGTCGCGGACCTTTACGCCGGGATACAGTCCCGCTTCCTCAATAATCGAGCGCACTTCGTCCTCGTCGAGCGTGCCGTCCCCGGAAACCGTGACCTGCCACACCCGTCCGCGCGCGACGATAAGTAGAAACACCGCCGCGATCAACCCCGCGACGATCCCCGGACGGTGCAAAAGCGACAGCAGAAGCGACGGCGCGCCGGATAGCCGTCCGAAGTCTGCCGAGAGACCGTTTTCCGACAGGTAAGCGCGGATCTTTTTCGCCGCCGCACGCCCAACCCGCACGACGGTTACCCCGCCCTCCGAGATCAGTTCCGCGGGGATCCCCGCTTGCAGAATGAAATCGGTCAGACGCTTCGCAGTCTCGCCCTCCGCCGTGATCATACGCCAACCGAACAACGCTTCAATCATCCGCATTTCCCTTTTCCCCCTTTCCTACGGGATCGAGCGAGACCCCGAGGATCGTCCCGGAGACCTCGACGCATCCCGATCGATAGGTCGAGACGGTCAACCGTTTTCCGTAGACCGCGACCCGACCCGCGCCGGTTAAAAACCGCTTCTCGTCGTCGGTGTACGCGCCGAACGAACGCACCCCGAAAAGGTAGACCATGCCGTCGCTCCCCGCGCCCTCCCATTCGACGCGGAACGATCGTCCGCCGCCCTTTTCCCTTCGCCTTTTCAGTTTCATTTTTTTCCGCCCTCCGTCATATCATTCGCTACAATCCTATGAGCGTGGGGGACGGTAAATGATGACGGGCGAGGGCGTAAAT
>CAMJDE010000150.1 GCA_946404295.1 uncultured Clostridia bacterium
AAGATTGACAAATCAACGCGAAAATGGTAGAATGATTGTGCCACACAACTGAATAGCGTTTTTCTCCGTTGAAAGAGGCGCATTTTTACTTTTCGGTAAAAATGCATACTCTTTGTTTTGCGCGTCTTTTGACGGGGTGAAAACAGTTGTGTGGCAGCAATCGGAGTTATGCGTTTTTCGGTGCGTGGCTTCGGCTGCGCACCTTTTTTTTAATCCGGAAAAAGCAAATTATTATTCGGAATCGGAGAAAAGCACCATGAAGAAAACCGTCTTGAAACTTGTCGCTCTGCTTCTTCTCGTCCTGTTCGTCGCGCTGGCGCTCGCTGCGTGCGGAGGGGACGACGACAGTCCCGCCGTGCAGCCGGACAAGCAGCAAACGTCCCACACCCATACCTTCGGCGCATATCAGTACGATTCCGCCGAACATTGGCAGTAGTGCAGCGGATGCGGCACAGTCAAAAGAGATACTCATTCTTTTGATCCGTGGATCGTCCTGACGCCCGCGACGGCGACCTCCGCCGGCGTGAAATCGCGTTCCTGCTCGATCTGCGGATACACCGAGACCGAGGCGATCCCCGCCGTTCAATGCACCAATCACCAATACGGCGCATGGACCACGACGAAGCAGGCAACCGCTACGCAAAACGGCGAAAAACAGCGCTTCTGCTCGATCTGCGGGCACACCGAAACCGAGATCATCCCGGCGACCGGACACACGACCTATCAGATCTCGTTCAACCTGAACGGCGGTTCGTCTCCGTCCGCCGTCGCTCCCAAAACCGTGACCGAACTGAAAGCGTCCGATTTCTTCTTTGACGTTACGAAAACCGGATCCCTCTTCCGCGGATGGTCGTATAACGGAACAAAGGTGTTCGACGAAAACGGGAAAAAGGTCGCGGACGTCACCCTGAAATCCTCCATGACCTTCATCGCCGTCTGGTCGAACAAAGCGAAACTGACGCTTGAAACAAATCTGCCGGGCGCGGGGACCTTCTCGGGCGGCGGCGAATACGACTTCAACGTGAACGTGAACCTGACCGCCCACCCGAACGAAGGGTACGAGTTCGTCGGTTGGATGAAAGGAAGCAACAACCTTTCTGCGCAAGAAGAATACAACTGCAAAATGTGGAGCGAAGACGTCACGCTGATCGCCTTTTTCCAGCCGAAATCGTACAAACTGACGCTCAAGGTCAACAATACCCAGAACGGGCAGGTCAAGATCGGTTCGGGAACGGTATACTACAATCAGCAAACGCTGGACGAACGCTATACCACAAACGTTCAGATCGCCGCTTTTTCCAAGACCGACGTGCGGTTCTTGGGGTGGTTTGACGAAAACGGCATTCTGATCGCGACCAACGCGGTCTACAACTTCGTGATGCCGAACCACGACTATACCCTGACGGCGACGTGGGAGCAAAGCAGTTACAACATTACGTACAACTACAACGGCGGTACGGGATCCAATCAGACCACCTATCAGGTCGCGAACGGATATACCTTGACCGCCCCGACAAAATCGGGCTGCGAGTTCCTCGGCTGGACCGGATCGAACGGTACGACGCCTCAGAAGAACGTGACCATTCAGGCGGGATCGAAGGGCGACAAGGTCTATACGGCGAACTGGAAAGCCGCGACGTATATGATCACCTACGATCTTGCGGGCGGGACCAACGACGCCGCCAACCCGAAAAAATATACTGTAGAAAGCGAGACGATCGCCCTGAAAGATCCGACCCGCACCGGCTATACCTTCAAGGGATGGAAAAAGGACGGCAGCACGGTGACCGCCGTCAATTCGTCGTGGATGGCAAACGTTACGCTGACGGCGACGTGGGAACCCATCTCCTATACGATCTCCTACTACCTCGGCGGCGGAACGGCAAGTAATCCCGCGACCTACACGGTCGAGAACGCGATCACACTCTCTGCACCGACGAGAGCGGGCTACGCCTTTACCGGCTGGACGGGCTCGAACGGCACGACACCGCAAAAGAGCGTGACCATCCCGAAGGGAACGACGGGCAACAAGAACTATACCGCGAATTGGCAGCTCGCGACCTACACGATCTCCTACGCTATGAACGGCGGGACGAACAACGAAAACAACCCGACCTCTTATACCATCGAAAGCGGAACGCTCGCGCTTTCTACGCCGACGAGAGAGAATTATGACTTCGTCGAGTGGCGGATCGACTCGACCAAGGTCACCTCGATCGACCCTTCGCAGGTGAAAGATCTGACGGTGACGGCGGTCTGGCAGGCGCACGCCTACACGATCTCCTACGATCTCGGCGGCGGAACGGCGAGTAATCCCGCGACCTACACGGTCGAGAACGCGATCACACTCTCTGTACCGACGAGAGCGGGCTATACCTTCACCGGCTGGACCGGATCGAACGGCGAAACGCCCGAGAAGAACGTTTCGATCCCGAGGGGTTCGTCGGGCGGCAAGAGTTATATCGCGCACTGGCAAATTGAAACCTACACGATCTCCTACGCTATGAACGGCGGAACGAACAACGAAAGCAACCCGACGTCGTATACCATCGAGAACGGGACGCTCGCGCTCAACACGCCGACAAGAGACAACTACGATTTCGTCGAGTGGCGCATCGGATCGACCAAGGTCACCTCGATCGCCCCCTCGCAGGCGAAAAATCTGACGGTCACGGCGATCTGGCAGGCGCACGCCTATACGATCTCGTACGACCTCGGAGGCGGAACGACGAGCAACCCCGCGACCTATACCGTCGAGGACGCCGCCTTCTCGCTCACCGCTCCGGAACGCGAGGGGTATATCTTCCTCGGCTGGACGGGTTGGAACGGCGAGACCCCCGAAACCGCCGTCACGGTGCCGCAGGGTACTTCGGGCGATCTTGCCTTTACCGCGAACTGGCAGATCAATCAATTCACCCTGACCTTCGTATCGAACGGCGGTAGCGCGGTCGCGCCGATCACGCTGGAGTATAACGCGCCGCTGACCCTGCCCAAATCGAGTTGGGCGGAAAAGTCGATGGTCGGTTGGTTCGACAGCACGCTGACAAACGAATATTCGTTTACCGCGATGCCCGCGGAAAATCTGACGCTTTACGCGAAATGGATCGAATACGGCGTGACGATGACGAGCGACGAGGTGACGGTCCTCAGCGTCTCCGACGATCCCGTCGATCCCGCGACCTATCGAGCGACGGCAATCGATACCGACGGCGATCCGGTTTCGGTCACCGTGCAGATCTTGAGCGGCACGCACACCGCGGGCAAAACCGTCACGGTGCGATTGGTCGCAACCGGGAAATACGGTATCTACGACGTCAAGACGATCGGCAATATCAAGGTGTACGGAACGCCGACCTTGGATTATAATGAAGAAAAAGATTCGATCAACCTCTCCGACGCGCTGAACGCGGAACTGTTCGGAGCAACGGCGACCGATTCGTTTGGCGTCGCGATCCCGGTCTCTTTCGCGATCAAAGAGGCGGAATACGCAGCCGGGGACCTCGTCACGGTCGTTCTGTCCTCTGTCGACGCCGCGGGCAACGAGATCAAGGCGGAGGTCGGGGACGTCAAGGTTTACGGCGCTCCGTCGATCTCCCGCAATACCGAAAAGAACGATATGAAGGCGTCCGACGAGATCGCAAACGAATTGTTCGGCGTTTCCGCCGTCGACAGTTTCGGCGTTTCCCTCTCGGTCACGACCGAACTGCAAAGCGGAACGGTCGCAGGCGGGAATACGGTCACGGTCCGGAGCTGCGCAACCGACAGCAAGGGCAATTCGGCAGAGATTACCTATTCGATCAAGGTCTACGCTCTGCCCGTGATTTCAAACGCGGCGAAGACCGTTTTCAAGGTGGGCGACGCGATCGATCTTGCCGCGCTCGGCATCGTTGCGAAGGACAGCTTCGGCGCGACGCTCTCAGACGTGACGCTGGAACTGACCGACGGAGAACAGACCGCGGGCTCGACGCTGACGTATCTTGTGACCGCGACCGACCGTCTCGGCAACGTGAACACGAAAGAGATTTCGGGTATCAGGATCTACGGTACTCCCGTCATCACGTTCGATACCGAAAAGAAGACGATGAACGTCTCCGACGCCGTCAACGCCGCCCTGCTTTCCGCCACGGCGAAGGACAGTCATAACGGCGACCTTGCGGTTTCCGTTACACTCGAGAGCGGAACGGTCGCCGGCGGGAATACGATCACGGTCCGGCTCTCCGCGACCGACGCGCTCGGCAATACTGCGGCGGTCGTAACGCAGGAGATCCGGGTCTATTCCGCGGACACGATCACGCTCACCTACAACGGCGCGGCGTCCACGCGGATCAAGAAGACGTCCCGTGGCGAGGAATTCGGCGCCAGCGCGACCGACGGCTTCGGCGACGAATGCACGCTCTCGATCGAGGCGGCGGAGGGATCCGTCCTTGCGGGGGGCAATACCGTCGGGCTGTATATCGTCGCGACCGACGCGCTTGGGAATACGGTCAGAAGCGACCTGATCTCGGGGATCCGCGTCTACGATACGCCGACCCTGACCTACGCGCGGGAATATCCGTTTATTCAGGACGGCGACAGTCCCTATTCGCTGTTCTCTATGACTGACAGTTTCGGCGCAGAGATCCTCTTCACCGTTACGACCGTCTCCGGTTCGCTCGACGTCAACGAGACCATCGTCTATCGGATCACGGGGACCGACCGGACCGGCAATCCCTTCGACGAAACGCGGACGCTGGTCGTTCTTGCCGCCGACGAATCGATCCTGGAGCTTTACGAAAACGGCGTATTGGTCGCAACGCAGCGCGTGACCCGCGGCAGCGCGTATTCCCTGCCTGCCGACCGCGCGCCGTGGGTCGTTGGAGCAGACGTTATAACCGACTGGGACGGCAATTCACTTGAGGTATGGGACAGAGAACCGAACGGATATATTCTTGACAGTTGTTTTCATCACGTCGAACTCAATTCGGCAAACGGGACGCCCATTGAAAACCGCGTTTTTGATGCGCGAGAGGATCTTCCCTTGGAAGAACTATTCCGCGAAGGATACGTCTTTCTCGGCTGGTTTACCGATACCGATAAAAGAGTTACAAATCTGCAAGGGCACTATACGGACCTGACGCTGACCGCACGGTGGGAACTTCTTCTTGTGACCAACGGCTCCGGTGCGATCACGGGCGTCACC
>CAMJDE010000151.1 GCA_946404295.1 uncultured Clostridia bacterium
ATCGCGTTCGCCCTCGTTTACGTAGCGATCCATATCTTCCGGCGACAGCGTCACCTTGATCTTCGCGTCGCTGATCCGAATAAAGTCCATTTCGCGTCCCCCTTCTTTCGTTCGGCTATTATCATTATACTCGCGGGGGACGAAAAAGGGAACCGGAAAAAACGGGGAGCGGAACCAAGGGCACGGGTGCACGGAAAAACCGAAATCCCGGGGTTGCGGAAAGTGAAAAAGTGTGCTACAATAGAGGGGAACAAGACGGGCGTTTTCGCCCGGAACGGAGGATGGGCGAAATGGCTGAAATCATCGGGATCATCGGCGCGATGGAGGAGGAGGTCTCGACCCTGATCCCCGCGCTGGAGGATCATACGGAACGAAGAATCGGGATCGTGACCTATCACGTCGGAAAACTCGACGGGAAAGAGGTCGTCGTCGCGCGGAGCGGAGTCGGGAAGGTCAACGCCGCCCTGACCGCCGCCGAGATGATCCGCACCTTTCACGCGACGGTGATCGTCAACACCGGGGTCGCGGGGGCGCTCGACGAGTCGCTCGAGCCCGAGGACGCCGTGATCGCCACCGCTCTCGTTCAGCACGACTACAGCACCGCCCCGCTTGGCGATCCGCCGGGACGCGTGTCGGGGATCGACCTGGTTTACATTCCCGCCGATCCCGCGATCTCCGTCGCCGCCGAGAACGCCGCCCGGGAACTCGGCGTGCGCCGGGTGCTGACGGGAACGATCGCGTCGGGCGATCAGTTCATCTCGGATCCCGCCCGAAAGGAATGGATCCGCCGTACCTACGGGGGTCTTGCCTGCGAGATGGAGGGGGCGGCGATCGCGCACGCCTGTACCCTGTACGGCGTCCGCTGCGCCGTGATCCGCACGATCTCGGACCGCGCGGACGGGAAAGCCGACGTCGATTTTCCGACCTTCGCCGTGCGCGCCGCCGCGCGCAACGCAAAGATCGTCCGCAAGGTGGTCTCCGCGATTCGCTGAAGCGCAAAAAGCCCTGCCGGGATCGGCAGGGCTTTTTTTATTTGTCGATCGAATCGTCCTCGAGCGGGGGAGGCGCACCCTCCGAGCGCCGGACGGCGTCGAAGTAGGCGCGCGGGGTCATCCCCATCCATTTGCGGAAGACCCGCTCGAAGTGGTAGTAGGAGGGGAAGCCGACCGACGCCGCGAGCGCGGCAAGCGACGAAAACCGGGTGGGATCCAGCTGCTTGCTCTTGCGGATGCGAAAGTTCTGGAGATAAATGGCGAAGGGGAGTCCGAACTCCTGCCGGAAGCGGCGGCAGAAATAACTCTTGCTCAAAAAGAACTCGCGCGCCGCCGTCTCGGTCGTGAGGTCGCCCCGGAAGTTTTCCTCGATATAGAGGATCATTTCGGTACGGAACTTGGCGCTCTTCTGCTCCTTCTCATCGACCGACAGCGACATCAGACCGTGCGCCGCCGTCTCCGAAACGAAGCGCCAGACCCCCGCGCGCAGCCGCAGTTTTTCGACGACGTTCTGGGGGACGGCGGACGGACTGCGGGACGGGGCGTTCCGCCCGGCGGGGAAGAGCGCGTCGATGGTCGCCGCCACGCCCGGCGCCGCGGGATGCCCCTCGGGGATTTCGCTCGAGAAGCGGATTCGTCCGGGATTGTCCGAGAAGAGCAGGTCGAAGGGCGAGTCCTCCTGCCGCACGAACTCGGGCAGGGAAAAGGCGAAGAAATCGATTGACGTCCGCTTGGCGTCGGAGGGCGACACGAACGCTTGGAAGAACTCGTAGGGATTGACGACGAAGACCGAACCCGGTTTCCCGACGTAGCGGTTCTTCCGGATCTGGAGATTGAGGATCCCCTCGCGGACGCGGATCACTTCGGTCATTTTTTCGTTGTGCGGGACGAGGAGCGCGGGATAGTCGCGCCGGACGGTCGGGTCGATCTCCTCGCGCACCGACGCGAACGTGAAGCATTCCGAAAGCGAGGTCGACGCGCTCGCTCCCGTCGCGACGGCGCCGAGAAATCCGCCCAGAAACGAGACGTTCGAGTAGACCGAGCCGCAGATCTCGCCCCCGACGACCGTGCGGGAGACGTTCCCCGTGACCGAGAAGCCGATCAGCCCCCCGGCGTTCCGGTCCCCGATCGTACCGTCGAGGAGGATCCGGCTGTCGGAGAGGCAGTTGTCGATCGTCCCCCCGCCGCAGACCGTCGCCGCGAAGGCGGCGACCCGGCTCGATCCCTTGAAAAAGCAGTCGGCGAGCGCGAGGTTCCTGACCGCTCCGTAGAGGTAGCCGATCAGCGCCGCTCCGGCATTGTAGTTATAGTCGCCGGGATAGCGGGCGACCTCGGTCTTCTCCGAGACGAAGAGCCCCCGGATGAAGTGCCCCGCGCCGTCGAGCGTGCCCGAGAAACGGACCATGCGCCCGTATTCGCCGTTGCGGTTGCAGATCATCGGGAAGGGAACGAGGTCGGCGGGCTTGGTCCCCCGGGCGTTCCAGACGATATCGCGCGTCAGCCGAAAATGCTTGTCGCGGCTCCATTCGGGAAAGTTGCCGTCGATCTCCTCGATCAGCGTGGGGTCGATCCCGGGATAGGCGCGGTAGTTCGAGAGGCAGGAAAGCAAAAGCAACTCCTCCGCCGACGAGATCCGATAGGGGTCGCTTGCCGTGCCGTTCCCGCCCGCGAAGCGGGGGCTCGGAACGGGATCGCGCCCGATCGGGGTCGACGCTTCGGGTTCGCGGTCAAACGCCTTCTGCAGGATCGGGATCGCCCGCCCCGGGCGGTAAACGAAGCCCTGCGGAAGTTTGCAGCCGGGTTCGGGACCCGACGGGTCGATCCACGCGCACTCCGAGACGGGCCCCGGAACGGCGGCGGGATCGTCGTAGGTGGTGAAGCGGTAGGTACAGAAATGTCTGGAACAGCCGACGCCCGCGTAGACGCGCGACAGCGACAGCTGATGGGCGTGCATATAGGAGACGACCGCCGCCTGCCTCGTCGATTCCTCGGGACGGAACCAGACGGGGAAACGTCGTTTCGCAAAGTCGAAGGTAAAGGTTTCGGGCGCCCGCGTGCTTGAATCCTTCATCGCAATCCTCCCGTTCGCGGTTTTTCTTGCTTTCATTGTAGCAGATCGCGCACGGAAAGTCAAGAGACGGCAAAAATTTCAGAAATCCACCCCCGGAAAAACGGGATCGGGTCAATCAAAGGCAAACGCAGCCATAGGGAAACGTGCCGTGCAAACGGCGCTCGGAGAGGACGTTTTCGCGGGGAATTCGCTTGACAGGACGGCGGATAATTGCTATAATGGAAGCAACGCGGGAGAGGGGCGTCCGGGGCGCCCGGACGGCGGGGAACGTCCCCCTCGCGGCGACGCGAAAAAGGAGATTTCAAAAATGGGAAAAGTCAACGTATCGTTTGCCGAGACGCTCGGCAGGATCAAGGACATGAACAGCGTCAACAACGGTCCCGACGGGGAGTTCGATTACGGGAGTTACGACGCCTACAAGGCGGCGCGCATCCCCTTCGCGCGGCTGCACGACTCGGCGCTCAACTGGCGCCATACCGTCGATATCATCCACGTTTTCCCGAACTTTGACGCCGACGAGAACGACCCGGCGTCCTACGACTTTACCCTGACCGACGAATACCTCGACACGATCGAGCGCACGGGGACCAAACTCTTTTATCGGCTGGGCAACGCGATCGAAGCCGAGTCGAAAAAGTACGGTGCCGTCCCGCCGAAAGATTTTCATAAGTGGGCGCGGATCTGCGAGCATATCGTCCGGCACGAGAACGAGGGCTGGGCGAACGGTTTTCATCGCGGGATCGAATACTGGGAGATCTGGAACGAGCCCGACCTGAAGGGGCATCAATGCTGGACGGGGACGATCGGCGAGTATATCGAACTGTTCGATATCGCGATCAGGCACCTGAAGGGCTGCTTCCCGGATCTGAAGATCGGGGGACCCGCCCTGACCCATATCAAGTGCGCCGAGTGGTGGGACGAGTTTATTCCTTACCTCAAAGAAAAGAAGCCCCCGATGGACTTCTTCTCCTTCCATAAATACGGCAGCGAGCCCGAGAAGTACGCCGAGGATATCGAGATCGCGAAAAAGTATATGGTCGAGGCGGGCTATCCCGACTGTGAACTGATCCTGGACGAGTGGAACTACCTGTGGGGCTGGCAGCCGAAAGAAAGGGTGCATCACTCCTATCAGGCGCTCCACACGCTGAAGGGCGCGGCGTTCGTTTCGGCGGTTATGACCGTCTGCCAGAACACGGCGCTCGATCATCTGATGTACTACGACGCGCGGCACAGCTCCTATTTCAACGGGCTGTTCGAGCGCTACACCTGGAAGAACCTCAAACCCTACTACGCCTTCTACGCCTTCGCAGACCTCGCCGATCTCGGAACCGAGGTGAAGACCGTCGCCGCGGGAGAGGGGCTGTACGCTCTGGCGGCGAAGAGCGCGGACGGCAAACACGGCGCCCTGATGCTGACCAATTACCGCAACGACGTCTCCCTCGACGGCAAGGAGTTTCCGCCCGATGAGGTGAAGATCGAATGGAACGGGCTCTCCGACAAGCCGGTGCGCGTGACCGTGCGGATGCTCGATAACGAACACGACCTCACCGAGATCTCGGGCGAGACCTTCGGGAGCGGCGCCGGGTTCCATACGCTTTCGCTGCCGCTGTTTGCCACCGCCGTCGTCAACTATGACGAGTTATGAGGTGCGCCGCGGGGCGGCGCAGTGACGTGTTGCGCGGCGCGCAACAATGACGTCGCCCCCCGTTGGGGGCTAATGATGTGGGCGGGATCGCAAACGCGATCCCGCCCAATGACGTGCCTCGCGGGAACCCACCCTGTCGCCGTCGAATCCCGTTTGCGCGTCGCTCGCCGGCTCGCTTCTTCAAACGGGTTCTTGGGGCGACACCGCTTCGCGAAAACGCCCCACCGGGGCGTTTTCGCTCGCTAATCCTGCGGGTGTGAAGATACCAAAAGCAGCACACAAGCAGAGGCAATCTCTGTTGTATCGTCTATAGAACCGCAAAACGGCAGAAAACTGCCGTTTTGCTCTTCAATAATATCCCATTATTGAAGTTCTTTGCCCCGCTTTCTTACCTTGGATTGTCAATACAAGTGCAAGGATTTTTTGAAAAAGATTT
>CAMJDE010000152.1 GCA_946404295.1 uncultured Clostridia bacterium
GACGGGTATCTTCCCGAGGCGATCGTCAACTACATCGCCCTGCTCGGTTGGTGCCCCAAAAACACCGAAAACGAGTTCTTCACCCTCGAGGAGTTGACGAAGGCGTTCTCGCTCGACGGTATCAACAAATCCCCCTCGGTCTTCGACTACGAAAAACTGCTCTGGTTCAACGGCGAGTATATCCGCAAGCTTACCCCGGAAGAATTCAAGGCGCGGGCGCTTCCCTTCATTCACAACCCCCCCGCGGACAAGCTTGATCGGATCCTGCCGCTCGTACAGCCCCGGATCGGCAAACTTTCCGAGATCGACGGGAAGATCGCCTTCTTCTCCAAACTCCCCGACTACGATCCCGCCGAACTCTTCCAAAACAAGAAGAACAAGATCACCCCGGACGTCGCGCGCGATATGCTTCCCGGGATCGCCGACGCTCTTTCGTCGGTCTCCGACTGGAACAACGACGCGCTCTACGCGACTCTGACCGAATACGCCGAAAAAAGCGGTCTGAAATCGGGCGCCGTTCTCTTCGTCGCCCGCGCCGCCGTTTCGGGGCTCTCGGTCACGCCCGGCGGAGCCACAGAGATCATGGAGATCCTCGGAAAGGACGAGACCCTCGCCCGACTGGAATGCGCAGAAAAACGCCTCGGATAACGGAGGATGGTATGAAAAAAGATCTTGCCGCGCTGATCGCCTCCGAGATGCCAAACCTCTCGAAGGGCAAAAAGCGGATCGCGGAAACGATCCTGACTGACTATGACAAGGTCGCCTATATGACGGCGGCGAAACTGAGCGAAATGGTCGGCGTTTCGGAGTCGACCGTCGTCCGTTTCGCGATCGATCTCGGTTTCGACGGATATCCCGAGTTTCAGCACGCCGTGCAGGAACTCGTCCGCGCGAAACTGACCCCGAACCAGCGGATCCGGATCGCGGAGGAGCGGCTCGGGGGCGCAAACCCGATCGAGAACGTGATGACGAGCGACGCAGAAAAAATCAAGTACACGATGCACTCGATCGACCGCGCCGCCTTCGCCGCCGCCGTCGACGCGATCGTTTCCGCCGAAAACGTCTATATTTTCGGCGTTCGTTCCTCGGCGTTTCTCGCCGGATTCTTCAACTTCAACCTCGGAATGATCCAGGATAACGTCCGGCTCGTGCAGCCGACCAGTTCGAGCGAAGTGTTCGAGCAGATCCTCGGGATCGGAAAGCGCGACGTCCTGATCGCGATCAGTTTTCCGCGCTATTCCGGCAAAATCGTCAACGCGCTGAAATACGCCCGCTCGCAGGACGCGATGGTGATCGCCCTGACCGACAGCGTCCAGTCGCCGCTCGCCGAGCACGCCAACTGCCTCCTGACGGCTCAGAGCGATATGGCGAGTTTCGTCGACTCGCTGGTCGCCCCTTTGAGCATCATCGACGCCCTGCTCGTCGCCGTGACCCAGCGGCGCGGGGACGAGGTGCGCGAACGCTTTGATCGGCTCGAGCGCGTCTGGGACGAATATGACGTCTATGCAAAATACTGACGCCCCGCGCGTCGCCGTGATCGGCGGCGGAGCGGCGGGTCTGCTTGCCGCGGGAACCGCCGCGCGAAACGGCGCCGTCGTGACCGTGATCGAACAAAACGACCGCCCGGGAAAAAAGATCCTGATCTCCGGCAAGGGTCGCTGCAACGTCACAAACGACTGTTCCCCGTCGGATTTCATTCCGAACGTGACGAAAAACGGCTCGTTCCTCTATTCGGCGATCAACCGTTTTTCTCCGCAGGATATGAAAAACCTGCTCGGGGACCTCGGCGTCGAACTCAAAACCGAACGCGGGCAGCGCGTCTTCCCCGTCTCGGACAAGAGTTCGGATATTCTTTCGGCGCTTCTCCGTTACGCGTCCGGCTGCGATTTCCTGCGCGAAAAGGCGACCGGGATCACGCTTGCAGACGGTCGCGTCGCCGGCGTCGCCACAACGAAAGCGACTCGCCCCTTCGACGCGGTGATCCTCGCGACGGGCGGCGCGTCCTATCCCCTCACCGGCTCCGACGGCTCCGGTTACGCGATCGCGCGGGCTGCCGGGCATACCGTCACCCCGCTGACGCCCTCGCTCGTGCCTCTTTGCTCACCCTCGCCTCTCTGTGCCGAAATGCAGGGGTTGTCGCTGAAAAACGTCGCGCTGACCGTTTTTTCGGGCGGGCGCGTTCTCTATTCCGACTTCGGCGAGATGCTCTTTACGCACTTCGGGATGAGCGGACCGATGATCCTTTCGGCGTCCGCGCAGCTCCGGAACGTCGATTTCGGGTCGGTCCGGGTCGAGATCGACCTCAAACCCGCGCTCGACGATGAAACGCTCGAACGGCGGATCCTCTCGGATTTTTCCAAGTATATCAACCGCGACGCGGAGAACGCGCTCCGGGATCTCTTGCCCCGGAAGATGATCCTTCCCTTCCTGACGCTGGCACAGATCGATCCGCGCAAAAAGATCAACGTCCTGACCAAAGAGGAGCGGGCAAGGATCCGGTACACCCTCAAGCACTTTACCCTGCCCGTCTCGGGATTCCGTCCGATCGAGGAGGCGATCGTCACCTCGGGCGGCGTCTCCGTCAAGGAGATCGACCCCAAAACCATGGCGTCGCGGCTGGTCCCCGGACTTTATTTCGCGGGCGAAGTGATCGACGTGGACGCCTACACGGGCGGATTCAATCTGCAGATCGCGTTTTCAACCGGGTTCGTCGCCGGAAAGTCGGCGGCGGAGTACCCGAACAACGACAATAGATAAGAAGGTATCGACAATGTCACATCTCAAGATCGCCGTAGACGGTCCCGGCGGCGCCGGAAAGAGCAGCGTCTGCAAAGAGGTCGCCCGTCGGCTCAATCTTCTCTACATCGACACGGGAGCCCTCTACAGAACGGTGGGGCTCTATATCAAGCGCGCCGGGATCGATCCCGAGGATCGCGAAGCGGTCGCCGCGGCGCTCCCCGCTCTTTCGATCACCGTCCGCGCCGAACAGGGGCGGCAGATCATCTCGCTGGACGGGACCCCCGTCGGCGACGAAATCCGCACGCAGGAGATCTCGATGTACGCCTCGCGCGTCTCGGCGATTCCCGCCGTCCGCGCGAAACTGCTCGATTATCAGCGGAGTTTTGCCGAGGAATACGACGTGATCCTCGACGGTCGCGACATCGGAACGGTCATTTTCCCCGACGCGGAGGTCAAGATCTTTCTGACCGCAAGTCCCGAAGCGCGGGCGCACCGCCGCTATCTGGAACTGCAGGCGAAGGGCGTAGACGTGACCGAAGAGCAGGTCCTTGCCGAAATGAACGAACGCGACCGCGCCGACTCGACCCGGGAGAGCGCGCCGCTCGCCGCCGCCCCCGACGCCGTTCTGCTCGACACGTCGGACCTTGATTTCGAGGGATCGATCGACGCCGTGATCTCGCTGATCAAGGCTCGCCGCTACGCGCTGTCCCCCGAAAAAGCGAAAAAAGTAAAGAAACAGAAACGCTCCTACCGTTTCTTCTATTACACGCTCGGCTGGATCATCCGCTTCTTCCACCGCATCAAGGTCACAGGGCGTGAAAATATACCGCGCGCGGGCGGAGGGATCCTCTGCGCCAATCATATCGCCATTCTCGACATTTTCTCGATCGGCGCCAGCGTTCCCCGTCCGATCAATTTCCTTGCGAAACGCGAACTCTTCAAGATCCCGATCCTGTCGTCTCTGATCCGCTCCGCCGGAGCGATCCCGCTTGAAAGAAAGAAAACCGATCTCGGCGCGATCCGCCGCTCGACGGAACTGGCGGCGAACGGCAACCTGGTCGCCATCTTCCCGCAGGGGCACCGCCAGCCGGGGAAAAATCCCGCCGACACCGAGTACAAATCGGGCGCGGCGCTGGTCGCCTACCGTTCCGGGGTCCCGATCATCCCGATCTGTATCAAGATGAAGGGGCAGAAATATCGGATCTTCCGCAAAACCGAGATCATCATCGGTAAGCCGCTCTCGCAGGAGGAACTCGGATTCGTGAACGGCGGCTCCGCCGAATATCGGGACGCCGCAGCCAAGGTGTTCAACGAGATCTGTCGTCTCGGGAACTTCGAGCGGACGCTTCCCGCCCCCGAGCAGGAAAACGAGTAATGGTCACGCTGGCAAAGAACGCGGGGTTCTGCTTCGGCGTCAAGCGCGCGGCAGATATGACCGAAAGTCTGCTTTCGACCCCCGGACTGCGCATCTTTACGCTCGGGGATCTGATCCACAACCGCGTCTATCTCGCCTCGCTTGCGGAACGCGGAGTCGTTTCGATCGGCTTTGACAAGGTGGAAGAGATCGCCCGTTCGACCGAGACCGAGGGTCCCGCAGCGCTGGTCATCCGCGCACACGGGATCCCGCGCGAGCAAAACGAGCGGCTAAACGAACTGGCGGTGCGTTATCCCGCTTTCCGTGTCTACGATATGACCTGCCCCAACGTCAAGAAGATCCATAAGATCGCCGCCGAGAATACCGGGGACGATACCTTCTTTCTGCTTTACGGCGCGCCCGATCACCCCGAGCCCGTCGGAATTATGTCCTACGCAAAGGGAAAGAAGGCGATTTTTACAAGCCAAGAGGAACTCGAACGTATTTTGCAAAACGACCCGCCCGCCGGAAAACGCCTCGTTTTTGCCTCTCAAACGACCCAAAACCTCCCTCTGTGGAAAAAAACTCAAAAAATAATTCAAAAACTATATACAAACTCGATTTTTTTTGATACAATATGTAGTGTTACGGAAAATCGGCAAAAGGAAGCGATCGAGCTCGCCGAGCAATCCGATTGTATGATCGTGATCGGCAGTAAAGAGAGTTCCAACACGCGGCATCTTTTCGATCTTTGCAGATTGAGTTGTCCCGAAACGTACCTGATCGAATCGGTGGATCAGTTGCCGGACGTCCCGCGCAAAAACGGTTTTCGTACATCAATCACCGCCGGTGCTTCCACGCCGGGCGGGATCATTACGGAGGTATTTCAAGCCATGGAAGAAAAACTCGAAAATCTCGAGAACGTCGATTTCGAGGAACTGCTGAACGACTCTCTCAAATCAATACATACTGTAGACACTGTGACCGGT
>CAMJDE010000153.1 GCA_946404295.1 uncultured Clostridia bacterium
CGTGCAGGTAACTGGCGCCTCCCAGGCCTAAAACGGCGAGGACGGCGCAGAGAATGGCGTTGACCGTCGCGCCGACCGACACGGTTTTAAAGTCGATCACAGCGCCTCGCGGTCGTCCTTTGACAAAAACCCCCTCACCGGAGAGCGAAACCGAGAGACCCATCGCCCGGAGGACCGCGAGATGCAGGTCGATCGGACGAGCCCCGAAGTTACAGCCGCCGGGGCGCGGAAGCGACAGTTCCCCGAGCCGTCCGGCGGCGGCGCCGAGCAGGTAGAGCGAGCCGCGAAGCGACCCCGAAAGCGACGGCGGAAGTGGCGCGGGACGAGCCGACGAGGGATCGAGACGCACCCTGCCCCGCCCGGTTTCGGTCGCTCTGACGCCGAGGGCGGCAAGCAGGGCGATCGTCGCCGAAACGTCGGTGATCGCCGGCAGGTTTTCGAGTTCGATGGGCTCGGCAAAGAGGAGCGACGCGAAAAGGAGCGGGAGCGCGGCGTTTTTCGACCCGTGGATCACGACCTCGCCCGAGAGTTTCTCTCTGCCCGTCACGGTCAGCGTCTTCATTCCCCCGCCCCCTTTGCGTCAAGTGGGGCGAATCGAACCGATCACTCCCCTTGTCAGTATATGGCGGGCGGGTCGGCTTGGTCCCGTTTTTGTGAAGAGCGACAGGCGAGGATCGGAAACAGATCGTATGAGCGGCGCTCTTCCCCGCCCCGGAGACGGACGACGGCGGCGTTGCTCCCCTCGACGGCGGCGGCGCCCGCGCCCGACGGAAGAAAGGCGTCGAAGAGCGAAAGGTCCTCACGGACGCGGGGCGAGAGCGCGGCGAGGAGTTCGCCGCGCTCGTCGGGCGGAAGCAGCGGCAGCACGGCGTCGAGCGCACCGGCGTACCCGGCGTACGCGAGGGCGGGATCGGACGACGAGATCAGCGCGAGATAGGCGGCAAAGGACGCCTCGCCCTCGGTCATAACCCCCGCCTGATGTGCCGCCTCGTGCGCCGCGGTGAAGGCGAGCGTGTAGGGGGGCGCCGTCGGGACGATCACCGCCTCGCCCGTCCACGTCGCGTGGTAGCCGAGCAAGCCCCGGCGCGAAAGGAGCCGGGGAAAAAGCGTCTTTTTGACCCGGGTCGGCTTCGTCGGGGTCGGGACAATCTCGCAAAGCCGGGCGACCACCGCCGCCGAGAGTTCCCCGACGGTATTCCGGGCGGAGGGCGTACCGCCGCACGAAACAGTCGAGAGCGCCGCCGCGTTGCGGTTGGCGTTGTCGGCAAGAAAGGCGGCGAAGGCGATCCATTCGGCGTCGGTCGGCGGGGTCGGATCAGCGGGCGGGACGCGCCGCGCAGGAAGCACCGAAAGGACGAGAAAAAGAGAGAAAAAGAGGGCGACGGCAGTCGTCGCGCGGCGCGGGAACGCGGGGTCCCGGACGGCGCGGTACAGGACGAAGGGAAGAACGGTGGGCAGGACGAGGAGAGCGACCTCGCAGAGTGGAAACGGAACGAGCGAAGATAGTCCCGACAGCCCGCGCCGGAGCGGATCGGACAGGACGCGACAAACGGCGTCGCACGCGGCGGGAGACGTCGAAACGCCCGCCGTAAGCAGGGCTATGATCGCCGAAAATGCAAGCGGTGGCGCCGCTTTTTTCATACCGCCCCCTCCTTTCATAAATCGAACCCGACACACGGTTAGTGTGCCGGGTTCGACGTCGTTTATGAGAGGAAACGTCGACCGTCAGTCGGTCGGACGGCTCTTCTTTTTGAAGGACGGCAGGAAGAGTACGGCGATCAGGGCGACCATCAGAATCATCGTGGCGGCAAGCCCGCCCTCGGGTCCGAAGGCGCCGCCGTTGGTCGTTTCGCGCCCCGCGTCAAGCGTGACGGAAAAGATACTCGTCGCCGGGGTATATCCGCTGACGGCGCAGCCGAAAACGTGCCCCTCGAACCAGTTCCACGCCGCGTGGATCGCCGCCGCGCCGATCACGCTGCCCGTGCGGATCACGAACAGCCCGAGAAAGACGCCGAAGAGAAAGACGTTCAGAAGCGAGAGCAGGGTCACGCCGGTATTGACGGCGTGCATCAGGGCAAAGAACAGGGCGCTGAACAGAACCGAGGGCAGCCAACGGAACCGACGGGCGAGCGAGGTCAGAAGAAGCCCGTGAAACAACAGTTCCTCCGCCGCGCCCTGAATCAGGTAGCCGAAGAAAATGAAAACGAGGTAGAGGATTCCGAGGTCCCCCGAACGCCCCCCGAAGGTCGCGGCGCGGGACAGGCACAAGACCGGCACAACAGCCGAGCAGAGCAGCGCGCCGAGAAGGAAGCCGACGGCGTACCGCCGAAGCGCGCCCCGGCGTTCGACGCCCATCGTGGCAAGCGAGCGGCGCTGGACCGTCAGGCAGACGAAAAGGCAGATCGCGACCGTCCACGCCTCGCCGAAGAGCGTGACGAGGCGGTAGCCCTCGCTCTTCGTGATGGTTTCGGCGACGGCGCGGAGCGCCTCGTAGTCGAGCCCGCCCGACGGCGACGCGGCGTTCTCCATAAACGGCGCGAGCGCGTTGATCCCGAGGATGACCGTGGCGAGCGATCCGGGAATGAACGAGACGAGGAGCGGAACGAACAGGACGATCGCGAAGGGGAGCAGGAGATCCGAGGTCAGTCGGGTCGGACGCTCGCCCGGGGTGCGGCGCAGAAGCAGGGGCGACGAGGAAAAATCGTACACGGCTCTCGGTCTCCTTTCCCGGGGTGTCCCCCGTTTTTCTCTACCGATATTGTACCATACCCGAGCCGTTTACGCAAGCGAGGAAGAAAAACTTTTTTCTTTCCTTTTCATAAAAACCAGCGCGACAGGAGTTCGAGGGTCTTGAAGCGGACGCTCTTCTTCCCTTCCGTGACCAGTCGGTATTCGGCGTCCGACAGCCCGAGCGGCACCCCCTCGACCGAGGCGGCGGTGCAGAGCGGCGGGAAGAGGACGCACCACCAGTTCCTGCCCTCTCCCGCCCCGATCACGACGCGCAGGGACAGGTAGCGCCCGGCGGGGAGCGAGAGCGATCCGTAGTCGCGGGTCGGGTAGTCCTCCTCCGAGAGCGTGACGGAAACCGGGGCGGGATCGCCGCGGGCGGCGAGGGTCTCTTCGGCGGTCGAGCGGATCGCGTCGCGGAGGGCGGGATCAAGCGCCGCCTCGGCTTCGGCGCGGTCGCAAAACGTGCGGAAGAGATCGCCGTAGGTCGAGAGGATCGCGTCGCGGACGGCGAGTTTGTCCGCCTGATCGGCGTCTTCGTCGGACGCGGCGAGGATATGCAGCCGGATCACGTCGCGGTAGACCTCCTCCTCTCCGGCGGCGGGGCAGACGGCGAGGACGAGGGCGAAAAGGAGCAGGAGGAGCGCGGAGAGAGCGCCGGGGAGAACGCCCTTTCGGTTCGTTCGGTTCGCGTTTTTTTGTTTCATTCGTTTTTCTTCCTTTCCGGGTTCGTGCATCGAGGATTTCCCGGCGGGGGACGTTTTATTCACGCGAAAAGAGTTTTTTTCGGCGCATAGTTCCCCCTCGTCCGGGGTATTCTTCCGATAACGACGCATTGACGCAAAGGAGGATAAAAAATGAAACGAACGGTCATCGTCGGCGCGGGTCCCGCGGGTCTGGCGGCGGGGATCCGGCTCGCCGAGGGGGGTCACGACGTGACGGTCCTCGAACGGCAGGCGGGTCCCGGCGGAAACCTGCGGAGTTGGACGCGCGCGGGGCATACGATCGACAACTGCATCCATTGGCTGAACGGGACGCGCGAGGGGACGAAACTGAACGCGCTCTGGCGTTCGCTCGGAGTGCTCGGGGACGGCGTGGGGCTGGTCCGCGCGCCCTTCTTCTACCGCTCGCACCTGCCGGGCGGGACGCTCTCGCTGTGGCGCGACCCCGACCGGGCGGAAGCGGAACTGTGTGAAAAAAGCCCGCGCGACGCGGGGGCGATCCGGCGCTTTTTCCGGGACGCCAAGGCGATCGGGACGGGGTCGTCCCTCGCGCGGGCGGCGGCGGTTTTGCGGTGGTATCGGACGTCGGTCGGGGACTTTGCCGACTCGCTTTCCGACCCCGATCTTTCGACCTTTTTCTCGGACTATCTCGGCAGAGAGTACGCCGCGCTCGGTCTGCTCTTCGCCTACGGCGCGTTTCTGTCGGGCGACGCCGATCTGCCCGCCGGGGGCTCTCCCGGGGTGGCGAAACGAATGGCGGACAAACTGATCGCGGCGGGCGGCAAACTGGTGACGGGGACGTGCGTGACCGGGATCGTCGTATCGGGCGGACGGGCGACGGCGGTTCTGACCGACCGGGGCGACGCCTACCCCGCAGACCGGGTGATCGCCGCCTGCGACCCGCATCTCGTCTTTTCGCGTCTGCTTCCGTCGGAGTTCGCGCCGCCCGCGCTGGCGCGCTTCGACCGCGACCCGCGCACCCCGCTTCTATCGTCGCTGCACGCCGCGTTCTCGCTCGCCGCTCCCTTCCCGCCCGGGACTGCCTGGGTCAACGTGATCGGGGGCGACCCCGCCGCCCTCCCCGAAAGAACGGGCGGGCGTCTGATCCTGCGCTCGTTTGCGCACGAACCGGGATTTGCCCCCGAAGGGCGGACCGTCTTGCAGGCGACGTGCTTTCTCTCGGGGGAGGACGCCGCGCCGTGGCTTGCGCGGGGCGAGGGCTACCGCGAGAAGAAAGCCGCCCTCTCCGACGCGATCGGAGAGGCGATCGGGCGGGCGTTTCCCCTCTGTTCGGTCACGCCGCTCGACGTGTGGACGCCCGCGACCTACGAACGCTACACCGGCGCCTATCGCGGCGACTATATGGGGTGGGCGGTTTCCGCCGGAATGATCCCGCCCCGGCTCCCCGAACGGGTACGGGGACTTCCGAACGTGTCGCTGGCTTCGGGATGGTGCCGGATGCCCGGGGGTCTGCCCACGGCGGTACGGAGCGGCGTGCGCGCCGCCGCCGACGCCCTGCTCTCCGATCCCCTGCCCCGCCTCTTCCCGGGCGTCGCGCTCGGACGGCGCCGGAAAACGAAAAAACAGAAAATT
>CAMJDE010000154.1 GCA_946404295.1 uncultured Clostridia bacterium
CGTCCTTTCAACTCGATCTTTCCATCTTGGCAGGTCGGTTTATCTCTATCACATGCTCTGAGAATCATATTGTGGGCGTCAAGGAATGCTTTTGGGATGTTGCCGTCGGTGAAAGACTCGTCGTTTTCGACCGCAATAATCTTGAATCCCTTCTTGACGAGATGAGACGAGAATTGCCAGAGCTTTTCAAACATCCCGTTGGAGTCGATAATGAGCGAGATGTTTTCTTCCGGATAGTACGCAGTGATTCTGAAGTAGGTTGACATAGTTCTGCCTCCTTATGCCGATTTCTGCATTGCCCGTACTTTCCGGTTGGCGTACGGGAGCCACTTTTTACGAACGAAGTTAAGTACCGTTTCGTCGGGATGGCTGTTGTGATCCGCATAGCATTGCAGGATCTTCTTGCTCTGCAGCGAGTATTCCATCGTCACGAACGGCGTATCTGGATCCGACGAGTTGCGGACGAAGAAGATCAAGGTCTGTTCTTTGATGAACTTCTGATCGTAACCCATTTGCCCGACGCAATGATGTAACGCTTTTCCTTCCCGGATCAGGTCTGCGGGACTGCGGGCGATCACGATCGCAAACCCGTCCTTGCTTTCCTGCAAGCCGACGTACTTCTCGGCAATCAAAGCAAAATCCTCATAGAGTTTCTTTCTCTCCTGTTCGTCTTTCAACGCCTTTGCCGTCTTGAATTCGTTAGTCCGGATATCGTGCCAGCGGTTGAAATCGTGCGGGAATCGGTTCTTCTCTTCGGTCATATCCAAGCCGAGATACCGGCAGGCGCGATAATAGTCCTGATAAACGTACGGGAAAATGCCTTGTTTGTCGAGATACTGAAAGAGCGATTCATACTTCCCTACAAACTCTTGTCGAAGATCCCGCAGATCCTTTTCGTGAATGAATTGGTGTTTCCATTCTTCAAACTTTTGCAAGCGTTCCAGCGGTTGACCTGTACGGTAGGCGCGGAGAATAACCGCTACATAGTGGTAGCTGTTATGGATCTCGGTTCGGTTGGCGAGCAGCCATTTGCAGAAGCGTTTGTCTTTCCCGATCTTCTCCAGAATCTGCTTCGAGTATTTGAAATCGGACAGTCCCGCTTTCATCAGGTATTCGAGTTGCGGGTATTGCTCGTAGGTACGCAGATATTTGAGATACTCTACGCCTCGATAGCGTTCTACCGCCGAATACTTGTACTCCGGGAAGTTGGACAGATATTCGGGATTGATGACGGGCGCGAAGGGATCGAAGTTCTTATCGTCTGCAACGTCCCATCTCGGATCTTCATACCACTTCGGGTATTTCTGCAATCCCTCCGCGTACCATCCGACGCTGTAACCGCCGAGCATATGGAAGACGATATCCTTGATGAAGCAGATCTTTGAGTGAACGCCGTGAACCGCGACCTGCTTGCAGTACCAGTTTCCTTTTTTGTATTTGACCGCAACGGTCACCTTGACAAGTTCCCCGGCGTTCTTGGTCATATAGGCGTAGAAGCGGAGCGTGCCCTGCTTGTAGTGCAGGTACTTCATATCTTCCTTTTGGATCCGTTTGAGCATATACTTCGGGATCGGTTTGATTTTTGACATCTGCATATCGTTCACCTCATTGTGATTTGTCCGTCAAGCAACTCCGAGATACGGAGCAGGCATTCGGGATCAAAGTATTTTTCAAGATCGCTTTGGTTCTCGGTCGGAGCTGGCGCCTTTTCGGTTTCCGTCAGGACCTCGCCGGTCTGTCCGTCAACCGTACTTTCGTCTGACACGATCCGGATCTCGGAGGGCGACTCCACAACGGCGAGACGGTATCCGGCGTTTACGATCCGACCGAAGTAGTCTTCCGCACGGTGATATGGGAAGCCGATCATCTGAACGCGGTTTTCAAGTCCACAATCTCTGCCCGTGAGAGTCAGATCCAGTGCGTCAGCCAGCGGCTTCGCATACTCGCCGAGAACCTCGTAGAAGTCCCCGATCCGATACGCGACCACGTGATCCGGATAGGCGTTTTCGATCTCCCGATACTGCTCGTATAAGGGGCTCGGTTTCGGTTTCTCCGGAACAGGGGGCGGTTCGATTTTTTCCTGTTCTTCCGGGACTTCTTCGACCTCTTCTTCCGGCTCTTCGTCTTCTTCCGGTTCTTCCTCTTTTTCGGTATTGTCCGACAGATTGAAGAACGAGAATTGATCTTCATTCGACGCTTCGGTTTTCTTCTCGGGAACAGGCTTCGGTTCGGTCTTTGCGGTGGATCTCGATCCTGATTTCGGCGCCGGTTTGTATTCGGCTCCGTCAAGGGTGTAGAGGGTGCCTTCGATCGAGTCCTCTTCAAAGTAGTGGATCGCCCAACCGTAAACCACGGCGTCTTCTACACAAGCCGAGTTTGCGCCTTTTTCTGCAAGTTTCCGCGCTTCCTCGCAGGCGTACTTCATAAAGCCGGCAAGCGTTTTCTTGTTGGTCAGCGGCATACCGTCTTTGGTATAGAGCGTTCCGTTGTTGATCTTCTCGGCAAGTTCTTCGCTCGCGTTCTCTTCCAGATACGCCTTAACGAGTTCTTCTTGTTTGTTCTCTGCTTTCAGATTCAACGCAATCATTGTTCTTCTCCTTTCAGAACGGTCTTTGGTTCCAGATCCCGCGTTTGACGTCTTTGTGATTGACGGGAATGATCTTCCACTTGGCGTGATTGAGAGTACGGTTTCCTCTGTGAGATTTCGGGGGGAACCGTTTGTATCCCTCTTTTGCCGATCTCGCCTGACGGTAGGTATAGGTCAGAAAGTGTCTGACGTATCGGCGACGCCGGTGATCTCTGTAACAGACCTTGTAACCGTAATTCTTCATTGTTTGCCCTCCTTATATTGCGTCCTGCACCGTTTCAAATTGATAACCCAATTTCCGGAGCGTTTCTTCAAAACCGAACCACGCCAGCAGATTCTGATTGTAGTCGTCTCTGCCGAGCGGATCTTCCTTGTCCCACTTGCTTCCGAAGAGTTCGGACGGCGAATATAACCCGACGTCTTCCATTTCTTCATAGAGCAGCGTGTCGATCTCTTCTCTGTACCGTTTGTAAAACCGGACCGTATCGCTGTAATAAATAAGGAAGCCAACCACTCCTGATTGGCATCCGTGATACAGCACGTCTTTGAAGATGTCGGTTTTGTCGGAATAGTCGCTCCATTCGGATATAACGTAGTTGCAAACCCTCTTGAACAGAGGGCTGCAACTTTGCTGCTTGAGATCTTTGACGTTTTTCAAAGTCAGTTTCATTTTCTCACCTCCTTACGCAGTCCGGACGAGGCCGCCGAATTGCTGTCTGAAAGCAATGCTGCCAAACTCCGAGAAGGCGTCTTCGTCCAGGTTTTTGACGTAGGCGCAGGCATAACCGTCCTTCAGGTCCGCACGGTCATACTCCCATTCGTCCTTGTGATCCGACACGTAGAGGAAAGTCAGCAGTTCGCCGAACTCGGTGTAGTTGTGGATGACGTGATAGACGAGCGCGTTGTTTTCGGTTTCAAACTCAGATACGTACTGTTTCTGCTCGTCGGAGAGCCAATAGAGAATACCGCCGCTTTCCGACTGATTGAGAACGTTCTTTTCTTCGAACTCTCGAATGACGTTCGGAAACAGATTCAGCATCTTCATTCTGTTCAGGGCTTCTTTTTTCTTTTCTTCGATTGCGATTTTCATTACTTCTTTTCCTCCGTAACATACTTGAACCAGACCTTGTACTCGACTTCAAGATCGACCATATCGCACGAGCCGTCTTTTTCTCTGTAAACGGGGACCTGCTCGTAGTACATGGTGATGTAGCCGCTGTATTCGCCCGGTCTGTCCTTGACGGGATGGCACGCCTTGTCAACGCCGTCGAACGTCCGGATGTACGGCTTGTTGTTCTTGGAGATGCACGGAACGAGCAAATTGCCCTCCGATACATATCCGAAACCGGACAATTTCTTGTCCTGATTTCCTCTGGTGTTTCTGATGGAGTAGACTACTTTTTTCATTTTGGATTACCTCCGTTTTTTTATTTTGCCTTTTTCGGCAGAGGCAAAGTAGCATCGGAAAAAGCAGTCGTCTGTCTCTTTACCGTCGCAATCCCGGAAGTCAACGGACTAGGGAAAAATGTTGCGTAAAAACAAAAGAGAGCCAGACTTTTAAGCCTGACTCTCTCAGCATTTTTTCAGTTTTCAGCGACATTTTTCACCCGTTTACTTCCGATTTTTACTATGCTACGATAGCCGAACCGGAAAAGGCAAAACGAAATAATATAGACGCTTTTCTATTATCATTACTACTTCAACAAACTTTTAAACACGATTCGCTACAAACTTATCATCGTATAATGTGTTTTACAAGCCATAATAATCGATTTGGGCAAAAAAATGACATTATTTTGAGTAATAGCGTTGACTTTATATAACAAATGCTATATAATTAAAATGAAATGAGGTGATCAAGTGTTTTCTGATCAAGTTAAACAAGTTCGCGAAATACTAAAATGTAGCCAAGATAAATTGGCACAAATGCTCTCGGTGAGTTTTGCGACCATCAATCGGTGGGAGAATTCAAAAAATGAGCCTAGTCAATTGGCTCAAAAAATGTTCTATGATTTTTGTGAAAACAATTTTATTGATATTGAAGAACTAAAAAAACTATAATCAACCATTTAGAAGAAAAAGGAGTTAGATATGGCGAGGGCAGATTTATTGTGTGAATTGATAAAGGCTGGTCTTCTCAAAGATGATACATCTTTTAGAAAAGCTGCTGAAGCAATTTGTGCTGAGGAAAGATCTAAACAACACGAAATATTGGCAAACAAAATTAGTGAACTCTTAACGAATCAACGCTTTCAAAACGGTGCAAGTTCTCATAATAGTCCGCAAATTGTTAATTCTGCAAGTTCGGTCCTAAATCAACTTGTTCAAGAAAAAACTCCCTTAAAAAGGTTGGATCAACTGTTTTTGCCCGAAAACGTACTTCAATCATGCAGAGATTTAGTTGAAGAACAAGCAAGGGCAG
>CAMJDE010000155.1 GCA_946404295.1 uncultured Clostridia bacterium
GAGGTCGCCGGTCGACACGCCGCCCTTGATCGCGGCGCTGGTGCCGACGTTCATAAACACGGGCGTCTCGATCGTTCCGTGTACGGTATGAAGCCGTCCGCGGCGGGCGTTGCCCTCGGTCGCAAGGATCTCGAAGAGACCGTTTCGTTTCTTGTCTTGCAAGGTTCTTTCCTTTCGTTATTTGATCCGCTCGAAGCGGCGGTCGAGTTCCTCTTTGGTGAGGCGGACGGCGATCGGGCGCCCGTGCGGGCAGACCGAGATCGCGGGATTTTCCATCACGCGGCGGGCGAGGTATTCGAGCTGCTCGGGCGCGTAGAGACGCCCGCCCTTGATCGCCGCTTTGCAGGCGACCTGATACAGCGCGCGTTCGCGGCGCTCGCGGGCGGTGACGCAAGGGTTGCCGCGCCCCTCGGCGAGGGCGGCGACCGCCTTTTTGAACAGATCCTCGGCGTCGGGAATGGCGACGTCGGCGGGGATCGCCGTGATCTCGGGTCCGCTCTTTCCCGCCGTGAAGTCGAAGCCGACCGAGAGCAGGTCGTCTCTTCCTTCCTCCGCCGCCTCGACCCCCTCGGGATCGAGCGAGACGGGAAGCGGGAGCAGAAGCGACTGCGACGCGACGCGCCCGTCGCGGGTCAGGTTCTCTTTCAGTTCCTCGAAGAGCAGGCGTTCGTGGGCGGCGTGCTGATCGATGATGAGCAGTTCCCCGTCTGTCTCAAGAAACAGATAGGTGCGGAAGGCGTCGCCGATATAGCGGTAGGCGGGGACGTCCGACGCGAGCGCGCCGACCGAGGGCGGCGCATCGGGTACGTTCCCCACGCCGGGATTGGCGACCCGAACGCCCGACGAGGCGGTCTCCTTCGCCTTCGCGAGATCCGAAAGGAAGCGGTTGCTCTCTTCCGGCGCGGAACGCGGCGGATCGACGGGACGGGCGACGTAGGCGCCCGTCGAAGCGCCCGGAAAAGCCCCACCCGAGCGCCCGCGGGAAGGGACCGAAACGGGGGGCAGGTCGCGCGGCGGAAGGGAGTTACCCCCACGGAACGCGAGGGGATCTGCGGGGGTTTTGCCCGCAGAGGGGGTCGGAACGCGGTAGCGGTCGGCGCCCGTGTCGGCGGGGTTCCGGTCGACTTGGTAGGTCGTTTTGCGGGTGTTTTCGAGCGTCAGTTCGGGGCGCCCCTGCCCCGCTTCGAGCGCGGCGCGGACGGCGTAATAGACGGCTTCAAAGACCGCCTGCTCGTTTGAAAAGCGCACCTCGAGTTTCGCGGGGTGCACGTTGACGTCGACGACGCGGGGATCACAGGAGAGGAAGAGGACGGCGACCGGGAACTTCTCGGGCGCCATATAGGAGTTGAAGGCGCGTTCGAGGGCGGCGGTGACGGTCTTACTGCGGACGTAGCGGGCGTTGATAAAGACGTTCTGCGCGTTCCGGTTGCCGCGCGCGTTGTCGCTCCGTCCGACGAAACCCGAGACCGAGATCCCGCCCGCCTCGCCCGAAACGGGCAGCAGCCGCGTGGCGAAATCGCGCCCGAGCAGGGCGTAGAGGGCGTTTTGCAGATTGCCGTCGCCGGGCGTCGCGAACTTGTCGGCGCCGTCGATCTTCAACGTCAGGGCGATATCGGGGCGCGACATCGCGACCTTCTCGACCATCGCGGAAACGGCGGCGGCTTCGGTGGCGTCGCGCTTCAGGAACTTGCGGCGCGCGGGGACCGAAGCGAAGAGGTTTTCGACGAGGACGGTCGTTCCGTCGGCGCAGCCGACGTCGGTGATCTCGGTGATATTGCCGGAGGACGCCGCAAGCAGGGTCCCGGTCGCGGCGTCTTTGGTTTTGGAGATGATCTTGAGTTCGGAGACGGCGGCGATCGCGGCGAGCGCCTCTCCGCGGAACCCGAGCGTCGAGATCGAGGTCAGGTCGTCCGCAGAGCGGATCTTACTGGTGGCGTGGCGACGGATCGCGACCGGCAGATCCTCCGGCGACATCCCGCAGCCGTTGTCCGAGACCCGGATCATCGAAACGCCGCCCGCGCGGATCTCGCAGTCAATCTCGGTGGCGCCGGCGTCGATCGCGTTTTCGAGCAATTCCTTGACCACCGACGCGGGGCGGTCGACCACCTCGCCCGCGGCGATCAGGTTGGCGATCTCAAAGCCGAGTACGTTGATTTTTCCCATCCGGGCTCCTCCTTCCCCGCCGTCAGGCGTTCGACGACAGGATCTTTTTCAGTTGGTAGACGAGGTTCATCGCCTCGAGCGGGGTCATGGTATCGAGGTTGACCTGCCGCAGTTTTTCGGCGACCTCCTCGGCTTCGCCCGAGGCGACCATGGCGAAGAGGTCGTCCGAGCGGTCCTCCGACGGCGCTTTCGGCGCCGGAGGGGCGAAGCCGCCCTTCTCTTCGATCTCGGCAAGGATGGCGCGGGCGCGCTTGACCACCTCGTTCGGGACCCCCGCGAGTTTCGCGACGTCAATCCCGTAACTGTCGTCGGTCGCGCCCGGCACGATCTTGCGCAAAAACGTGATGCCGTCGCCCTTCTTTTTGGCGGCGATGTGGAAGTTCACGACGCCGGGAATCTCTCCCTCCATCGAGGTCAGTTCGTGGTAGTGGGTGGCGAAGAGGGTCTTGGCGCCGATCTTCTTGCCCGCCGAATACTCGGCGACGGCGCGCGCGATGCTCATTCCGTCGAAGGTGCTGGTGCCGCGCCCGACCTCGTCGTAGACGATCAGCGAGTTCTTGGTCGCGTTCTCGAGAATGGAGGCGACCTCGGTCATCTCCAGCATAAAAGTCGACTGCCCCGACGCGAGATCGTCGGAGGCGCCGACGCGGGTAAACACGCGGTCGACCACGCCGATCCGCGCCTCTTTGGCGGGGACGAAACTGCCCGTCTGCGCCATAATGACGATCAGGGCGACCTGCCGCATATAGGTCGATTTACCCGCCATATTCGGACCCGTGATCAGCATCAGACGGCGGTCGGCGGTGTTGAGGGACGTGTCGTTCGGGACGAAGTACCTGTCCTCGACGAACTTCTCGACGACGGGATGACGCCCGTCCCTGATCTCAAGCACGTCGGAGGCGTCGACCTCGGGACAGACGTAGCGGTTCTTGACCGCAACGTCGGCAAACGAGAGATACACGTCGAGTTCGGCGACAAGCGACGCCGCGCTCCGGATGCGTTCGGCGGTCGCCGAAACGACCTCGCGGAGCCGGGTGAAGAGTTCGTATTCGAGCGCGGCGAGTTTTTCGCCCGCGCCGAGCACCTCGGTCTCCATCCGTTTGAGTTCCTCGGTGATGTACCGCTCGCCGGTGGTGAGCGTCTGCTTGCGGATGTAAGCGTCGGGGACGAGGTCGGTCTGCGATTTACTGACCTCGATATAGTAGCCGAAAACCTTGTTGAAGCCGACCTTCAGATTGCGGATCCCGGTCGCCGCCTTTTCGCGTTCCTCGATCTCAGCCATCCAGGGTCCCGCCCCGCGCTGGATCGTGCGGAGACGGTCGACGTCGGCGTTGTAGCCGTCGCGGATCATACCGCCCTCGCGGACGGTGTAGGGCGGCTCGTCCGTGATCGCGTCGAGCAGCGCCCCGGCGACGTCGTCGAGCGGATCGAGCCGCGCGGCGATCTCGGAGAGCGCCGGGCTCTTCATCGCCGAGAGCAGGCGGCGCAGGTCAGGGAGCGCCGACAGCGAGACGCCGATGGCGCGCAGGTCGCGGGCGTTCGCCGTGCCGTAGACGGCTTTCGCCGTCAGGCGTTCGAGGTCGAGCACGCCCGACAGGATCGCGCGAAGATCCTCCCGGAGCATAAAGTCGGAGGTGAGTTCCCCGACCGCCTTCTGCCGCCGGGCGATCGCCTGCGGCGAGATCAGGGGGCGCTGCAGCCACGCGCGGAGCATCCGCCCGCCCATCGAGGTCTCGGTCTTGTCGAGCACCCAGAGGAGCGAGCCGCGCTTCTCTTTGGTGCGCAGCGTTTCGAGCAGTTCAAGGTTGCGGATGGTCGAGAGGTCGAGCACGAGATATTGCCCGTCCCCGTAAACGCGGAGCGAACGGACGTAGGTCACGTCGGTCATCTGCGTTTCGCGGATGTAGGCGATCAGGGCGCCGACCGAGGAGAGCAGCAGCCGATCGGTCAAAAGTCCCGCGTCTGCGCCGAAGCACTCCTTGGCAAGTTCGTCCGCGCGCTCGGGGTCGAACAGGTCGGCGCGGCGGTCGGTCAGCATCGCGCCGCAGCGGTCGGACAAAAACGACGAGAGGTCGGAGAGGTTCGACGCCGCGACGTTCAGGATGATCTCGCGGGGGGAATACGAACCGAACTCGTTTTCAAGCCGCGCCTCGATATTCTCCCCCTCGATCAGGGTGACGGCGACCTCTCCGGTCGACACGTCCGCAAAGCCGAGCCCGAAGCGCCCGCCGTCGCAGCAGAGGGCGGCGAGATAGTTGTTCCGGTTCTCCGAGAGAAGCGTGCCGTCGGTGACGGTGCCGGGGGTGACGACGCGGATGACCTCACGGGTGACCAGCCCCTTCGCCAGCGCCGGATCCTCGGTCTGCTCGCAGATCGCGACCCGGTGCCCCCGCTCGACGAGTTTGCCGACGTAGAGGTCGGATTTGTGGAACGGGACGCCGCACATCGCGGCGCGCCGACCGTCCCCGCAGTCGCGCCCGGTCAGGGTCAGTTCCAGTTCGCGCGAGACGACGACCGCGTCCTCGAAGAACATCTCGTAGAAGTCGCCGAGACGGTACATCAGGATATGATCGGGGTACTGCTCCTTGACGGCGATATACTGCGCCATCATGGGAGAAGGATTGGTCAGATCTTTGATTTTTTCAATGACGTCGGGGGTGTTTTTCGGCATCGCGTTTCTCCCAAACTCTGTCGTTTATTCGTTGTTTTTTGACGCGCATGCGGCGTGGCAGGTCGAGCAATCGTGGGTGCAGGGCGTCGTCCCGAACACGATCTCGCCGATCGTCGCGTTGACCTCCTGCATCAGGCGGTTGACCTCCTGCTCGGCGGCGGTGAAGTCGCGG
>CAMJDE010000156.1 GCA_946404295.1 uncultured Clostridia bacterium
GGTATGTAATCCGCTTGCATCGCAAGCGGTATGTAATCGCGGCGAAGCCGCTTCCATCGTTTTTGCCTCCCCAACGGGGGAGGCAGAGGTACGTCGCCCTGCGGGCGAATTACATACTGCCCTTCGGGCAGATTACATACCGTTCTGCGAACGGATTACATACCACGCTGCGCGTGGATTACATACCGCGCTCTGCGCGGATTTGGTACAGCAGATTACGTGCCGCGCTCCGCGCGGATTTGGAACGACCGGTCACGTTTCCCCCCGGGGGTTGTCCTATTTTTCTGTTGTGTGATGTGCATAATTATTTAACTTTTGTTTTGTGCACATCGCCGTTTTTATTTTGAAAAACACGAAATCTATTGCATTTCTTACAAAAACGGAGTAGAATAGGGGCAACGGTGGATCGCTCGTTTGGAACGGATCGCCGAATCGGGAGGGTGCGTTCGCTCCCGAACAAAAACCGACTTCCCTGCGAACGCGGACAAGGAGGAACCACGATATGCACGCAAAAACCCGCCCGAACCGGGCTCTCTCGCTTTTCCTGATCCTTGCAATGCTGGTCACGCTCTTCGCGGCGCTTCTGCCGGTCGCCGTCTCGGCGGGCGATCCGGAGCCCGAAGCGGAGGAGATTCAGGACTTCGGTTATCAGTCCTCGGCGGATTTCACCATCGGCGGTAAGTCGACCGATCTGCGCTTCCTGTTCACGATCGGCTCGCTTGACTACGACGAGGTCGGCTTCGTCTTCTCGTTTGAGGACTTCGGGGACGTCGCGACTCCGACGGTCGGCGGCGCCGGATGCTACAAGGTGGGAACGCAAACCGTTTACACTTCGATCACGGCGGACGGAAAAAAGCTTGCCGCCCCCAACGGACGCTGGTGGGTCGCGGCAAAAGTGACCAACATCCCGCAGAATCAGTTCTGCAGTTGGATCCACGTCCGCGCGTTCGTGACAAAGAACGCCGAAACCACCTACTCCGACGCGGTGAAGATCAACCCCTATCAGGCAAATCGCGGGGACGGTGAAAAGATCAGCGAACTCTACACCAAAAAATCCGACAAGTCCACGCATTATTTCAATGAATTCGTCAACGTTTACAAGGACGTTTTGGACAAAGGCGCCGAGTGCTTCCACCCGACGAACGACAATCCGACCGGCAACGATCTTCTGATCGAGTATTCGGTGCTTTGGAATAATTCGATCGCCAACTTCAACAAATCGACGACCAAATCCGTCAAATCCTATCTGTGCGACGCGGGTGATCATACCAAACAGGCGCCGCTCGCCTACTGGAGCCCGCTCGACGGGATCGAAGGGAACGACTGCCAATACGCCGGCGGTTTCGAGTGGTGCGGTTCGTTCGTCACGCCGATCTCGGACGGCGAAGTCACAACCCCCGCCGGGATGGTCAGCGCAGACGGAGATTACGCCGATTATCCGAACGTTACCGGCGCCGATCAGAACAATCCCGAATACGGCTGGCATCGGATCGGTCTTCGCTATCACGAAGAAGTGACGAACGCCGACGCTCTGAAAACCGACTTGACACCCGGCGCGACCCCCGCCGTTTACGCTCTGACTATGACCATCTACGTCGACGGCGTCGCGATCGCGAAACTCGGCGCCTCCGACTGCACGACCGGCAGCGACCGCGACTGCAAACTCTACACCGCGCAGTCCGACGGCGCGGGCGGGATCGTCTATACCGACATCGGCTCCGACGTCGATCTCTGCATTTTCGAGATCGCCGGGCAAAACGCAGGCAGTAAAACCGCCGTTTTCGTCGTCGCCGAACCCTACGCCAGCTGCGGCAAGAATTTCGTGCAGACGGTCGAACGGGTCGATTCTCCCACGTCGTTCTATTACCGCGACGGAGGCAACACCGGGAGACTCGCTTCTACCTATTACCGGGTCGCCGACGACAGTTTCCCCGACTCGATCTCGCTGATGAGTTACAATATCGAGATCTACGGCGGTACGTCGGGCGACAGAGGCTGGGACGGCAGAGATCCCGCGAAGGTCGCCGAAACGATCCTCTCGGAATCCCCCGATATCGTCGGATTGCAGGAGGTCAACCAGGGACAATCACACGGTTGGAACGACACCCTTGATTCGCTCGCGGCGGCGGGCGGCTACACCCGGCTGGAGGGGGAATATACCGGCAGGTACGATTTCGAGAAGAACGAGATTTTCTATAAAACGAGCAAGTTCACCAAACTCGCCGAGGGGACCAAGACCTTCAAGCAAGCGGCGATCGACCTCTCCGTCCCCAACGACGAGAGCGCGGATCAGTCGCTGGACAACGTCGATCGCATCTTCCACTACGCCGCTCTGCAAGAGACGTCGAGCGGGAAAAAGATCCTCGTCGTCAACACGCACCTGCACTACGGCGGCACCGGAGAGGGGCACGAAGCGGACGACAAACTCCGCCGCTACGAGATCCGGACGCTGCTCGCGTGGCTGGAGACGCAGAGGGCGACCTACCCGAACCAGATCGTGATGGGCGATATGAACTCGCACTACAAGACCGGACAGGGCAAAGTCAATATGGAACTCTTCCGGGACGCGGGCTTTGCAAGGACCGTTTCCTCCGCGGGCGTCAAATACGACGTCGGCGGAACGCTCTCGAAGAGTAGCCGCTCGGCGCGCGATCAATGGATCTTCGACTATATCCTGACCCGGGGGAGTATCGACACGGCTTATTATACGGTCGTCCCCAACCCCATCGATGAGGGCGGCAAGTACCCCTCCGACCACGTTCCGATCCTGGCGAAGATCTACGTCCGGTAAAAAGGAGAAACGACGATGAACGAAAAGAAAACCTACGAACCCGCCTTGATCACGGTCGTTTTACTCGACCGGGATATGCTGGAACTGTCCGCGAACGATTCGCTCGGAGAGAAAAACTGGGCAACGTTTGACTTCGGATCGCTCTGATCCGTTGCAATAAAAACCAAAAAGGAGAACGATTATGAAAAAAATCACGCTTACCCTCGCGCTGATCCTGTGTCTTGCCCTTTGCGTATTCGCGTTCGCGTCCTGCGGCAAGAAGACCGCCGACGCGACGACGGACGGCAAGACCGCGGCTCCGACCGCGGCGGACACGACGGCGGCTCCGACCCAGCCCGAATCGACCGAACCCGAAGAGACCGAACCCGGTTGTGACCACGTCCCCGAGGTGGAATGGTTCATCGAATCCGACCCCACCTGCATCGCCCCCGGTGTAAAGGTCCTCTACTGTGAAGTGTGCGGCGCGGAACTGCAGAGAGAAGCGATCCCCGTCGATCTCACCAAGCACGTCGTCGCGGTGTGGTCCGCCGAGCCGACGCTCCTGAACCCGACGGTACACCGCACCGGCGAGTGCACGATCTGTCAGGAGACGCTCGAAGAGGACGCGACCTTCGAGCCCGACGTGAAGACCTTTGATCCCATGTCCAGCAGACATCAAAGAAGAACGTTGCTCTCCGAGGTGCAGGGAGAAGATCACTTCTACCCGACCGACGAGAACATTGACGGCAAAGACCTGTTGGTCGAGTTTTCGGTCCTGTGGAACGAGACTCTTCTGAACCTCGTGCCGGGTTCCGGCGGCGACTACACCTACATCACGACGCGGCTCGCCAATTCCGGCGGAACGACGCAGACCTCGATCAGCTTCTGGACCACGATCAACGACAGCCCCTACGCCGACTGCAAGTTTGCCGGCGGTTTCGAGACCTCCGGCGGCATCAGCCAGATCCCGGCGGCAGGCGCCGCTTTCACCCCCGCGGGGATGACCTCGGGCGGTAAGCCGTACGACCAGTATCCGAACATCGGCGGCGCCGACAAGGACAACCCCGAATACGGCTGGCACCGCATCCAGTACCGCATCCATCAGAACGTGACCAACCTCGCCGAACTGGAAGCTGATACCGAGGCGGGCGCGACCCAGGCGGCATACAAACTGACCTATACGCTCTACATCGACGGCGTTGCCGTCGCGATGCTGGAGGGCTGCGGCGGAAACGACTATAACAACTTCGTTTCCACCAACTACCTCTATTCCGCCCAGTCCGACGGAGAGGGCGGGATCGTCTACGGCGACAACGAAAACGAAGGCGTCTACGTCTACGCCCTCCTCTTCAACCAGAACCGCACGAACGTCGACACCACCGCTTACTGGGTCGACGCCGACGTTTCCATCACCTGCGGCACCGAGTTCGTGCAGCAGGTCGAGAAGGTCGCGACCCCCGAAGCGGCGACGCTCGAGGTTGACGAAGGCGTCGAGATCCCTGCACCCATCTACTTCAAACTCGCCGACTGATCTCCCCGCAGCGTAAACACCCGGGGTTGCCCCGAACGGTTTTCCTCCTACTTCCCGTTCCCGGCAGCCCCGGTACCCTGACGGAGCAAATGCGTCCCGCATTTGCTCCGTCAATTTTGTAATCCGAGCCGCCTCGTTGCCTTTTTCGTTGTTCCTTTTGCATTGGCTGTTTTACACAATTATCACAAGATCTTTTTGTATACTGTGCTGATTGTGTTTTGTTTTTTTTACTTTTTGTTGACTTTGTTGCTTTTTTGGAGTATAATCAAACCAAAGGCAAAGAAAAACAAATTTCTGCCTAAAACCATCTGGAGGAAAACCATGAAAAAAATCACGCTTACCCTCGCGTTGATCCTGTGTCTTTCGCTTACCGTTTTCGCGTTCGCGTCCTGCGGCAAGAAACCCGCCGCCGCGACGACGGACGGCAAGACCGCGGCTCCGACGGCGGCCCCGACGGCGGCTCCGACTCAGCCCGAAGCGACCGAGCCCGAAGAGACCGAACCCGGTTGTAACCACGTCCCCGAGGCGGAATGGGTTATCGAATCCGAACCGAACTGCTTGATCCCGGGGTTGAAGAAACTCTACTGTGCGGAGTGCGGTCAGGAGCTCGACAGCGAAGAGATCCCGGTCGACCCCACCAAGCACTCCGTCGCGGTGTGGTCCGCCGAGCCGAC
>CAMJDE010000157.1 GCA_946404295.1 uncultured Clostridia bacterium
TATATGCTGGGAAAGCCCCTTGACACACCCGCAATTCATAGAAAATGTAGCAAATGTCAAGAAGAACGTAATAGGTTCCACTAACAGATGGAACCTTTGGTTTTGGGGGCACTTGTTACTAGTCCATTATTGGGGGGCTCTTGAGGAAGTGGAAACAAGAACAGGGGGTATAGGATATGACAGATCGCACTACTTGTTAGTAGGATTGTGCTTTTTCCATTCAAATCAAACCCGAGTTGTCGGTCTCGTTTTTGCTAGGTATGTGTTAAAGATTCTCTTTTGTTTGATACCATTTCTTATAAGCCTTTGGTGGTATGGTTCTTTCCTTCCAGCTTTCTTTCCGTGGTTCACGTTATATATCATCTTGGTTTTAGGCGACCACTATACTTCAAATAATCTGTTATCAGGCGTAAAAACCCTTTTGGGATTTGATTAAAAAGGTTTTTCCTCCACCTCTTTTGAGGTGGGGTTTTTATACGCTCCGGAAGCCGCGTCCCAGGATCTCGCTGGAGTTCAGGATGATGACGAACGCCTTGGGGTCGATCTCCTTGACCGCGCGCCGGAGCCGGATGCCCTCGATGCGGCGGCAGACCGTGACGAGCGTCGGTTTCGTCTCGTGGGAATACCCGCCCGTCGCGTCGAGTATCGTCGTCGTGTGTCCCATCTTTTCAATGATGTGTCGGTTGATCTCGTCGGGTTTCTCGGTCACGATCAGAAAGCACTTGCAGACCGAGAGCGACTCGATCACGCTGTCGATGAGAAACGCCTTCGCGAAAAGTCCGAGCAGCGAGAACAGACCAGCCGTCACCCCGAATACGAAGAACGACGAACACGCGATCAGAAAGTCGGTGCAGAGCAGGGCTTTTCCCGTATCGAGCCGGGTGTATTTCTTAAGGATCAGGGCGACGATGTCGGTGCCGCCCGACGACGAGTTCACGTAGAAGAGGATCGACGATCCGATCGAGGTCAAGAGGATCGCGTAGACCAGTTCGAGAAAGGGCTGATTCGTGATCGGACTGTCGAGCGGGATCCACTTTTCAAGCCCGAGCGTTTCGAGCGAGAAGAGAAGACTGCAAAAGACGGTCCTGAGCCCGAAACTCCGTCCGACGAAGAGATACCCGACTCCGAGAAGGAGAACGTTGATCCCCGTGATCAGGGTACCCGGGGTGACAAAGGCGTTCGGGATCGCCTTTCCGAGTACGGTCGAGATACCGCTGACGCCCCCGGTCGAAAAGCCGTTCGGGATCTTGAAGAAGTAGACGCCGATCGCCATCATGGTCGATCCGACGATCATACAGAACAGGCGGAAGATCACCGCCGAAGTCTTATTCTTCATTTTGCTTACCGTCTTGTTCCGTCGGAGCGGGATCCTCGACCGAGGGCGCCGCGTCGGGCGGGGGAGTCCGGCTCGGGCGCGGCGGGTCCTCGGTCACGGTGGTAAAGCCGTTTCCGCGCACGTCGGCGACCGAGTGAACGATCGTGAAAGCGGCGGGGTCGATCTCGCGGATCAACTGCTGCACGCGGTAAAGCTGCCGCGGGGAGACGACCGTCATAACGATCTCGCATTCGCGCTCGAGATACCCGGTTTTCCCGTGCAGGAGCGTGACGCCGCGCGCAAGGTCGGAGAAGATCGCTTCGGTCAGATCGTGGGGTTTGCTCGTGACGATCGTCACTTGCATCTTCTGCCGTCCGACGAGCAGTACCTTGTCGATCAGAACGGTGTAGATCAGAACGAGCAGAAGCCCGTAAAGGATCTGTTCCTTATCCGAGAAGAACGCCTGCAGGATCAAAACCGAGACGTCGAATATCCAGATCCCGAGCGAGAGCGGGACGTGCAGATACTTGTTGGCGATCAGCGGCGGGATATCGGTGCCGCCGGTCGACGCGCCGCAGCGGAGGACCACCCCGACCGCAAGCCCGATCAGAAGCCCGGCGTAGATCGTCGAGAGCATCAGATTGTCGGTCAGGTGCACCTTCAGCAGATGCGGCTCGAGAATGGTATAGAAAACCGGATAACTGATCGAACTGATGATCGTCGTGACGGCAAACTTCCGCCCGAGAAAGAACAGACCGACGACGAACATCACGGCGTAAAAGATGTTCGTAAAGACGGCGATGGGGAAGCCGCTGACCTTATTGACGAAAATGGCGATACCCGCCGTCCCGCAGGTGATCAGCCCGTTCGGAACGACGAACAGCGCCGTCGCGGCGGCGTAGATCCCGTTCGCGATCACGACGGCGAAAATCTCGGCGATCAGCCGATAATAAGGTTTTGTCCGGATCACGGTCATTCTCCTTTGCCCGAATGAATAAAACCCCGGACGGCTGTCCGTTGGATAGGATCAGGTCTGCCGCCCGGGGTTTACTCTTGATCGGGGATTACTTATTGATCTTTTCGAGGATCTTTTCAAGCAGTTCGGTCTGCTTGGCGTTGGCGTCGTAGAACGCCTGGAGTTTCGCCTCTTTCTCGGCGGCGACGGCGGCTGCTTCGGCGTCGGCTTTCGCCTTCTCTTCGGCGGCTGCGGCGGCTTCGGCTTCGGCGATCTTCTTCGCTTCCTCGGCTTTCGCCTTTTCACGGAAGGCAAGACGGTCCTGCGAGGCGCGGAAGACGCGAACGATGATGAAGATCGTCAGCGCGATGATCAGGAAATTGACGATCGCCTGCAGGAACAGACCGTATTCGATATGTCCCGCGCCGGTTCCGGCAACGATCGCTTTCTTCCCGTTTTCAATGACGAATTCGCCCGTGTCGGGATCGGTGACGTAGGTCGGCGCTTTGATCCAGACGTCGAGTTCGGAAAGCGAAGCTTTACCGGTGAACAGACCGACGATCGGCATCAGGATATTGTTGACGAGCGAGGTGATGATCGCGTTGAACGCGCCGCCGATGATGACGGCGACCGCCAGATCGAGGATGTTGCCTTTGGTTATGAACGCCTTGAAGTCCTTGAAAAACGAGGATTTTTTCTTTTCTTTGTTCTTT
Organism: uncultured Clostridia bacterium; assembly: GCA_946404295.1. GTDB lineage: Bacteria > Bacillota > Clostridia > Oscillospirales > CAG-272 > UBA1740. Next base: position 2,984 of record CAMJDE010000157.1, read on the forward strand.
TTCATTTTCCGGGATATGCTCCTTCCGTTTGTTCGTTTGGTCAATATGGTTTAACCGTATTCTAATATACACCAAAAAAAGAAAAAAGTCAAGTCTTGATGTGAAAAGCGCGTCGTTTTTTCCGCTTTCCGTAAAAAGTCCGTTTTATTGAATCTATCCCGTTGTAGAATGGGGTCGTAAAAAGAAAAACGGAGGCGATCCAAATGAAAAAGAAAGCGCAAAACAAAAGAGGAAGTTACCGTCTGCTCGGTGTTCTGACCGTCCTTCTCGTCCTGACTTCGCTCCTGCTCGGCTTCCTTGTCTCGGAGGACGCGTGTCTTGCGTCGCTTTTCGGCGGCGCGACGCTGATCACCCTGGGCGCGATCTTCTCGTTCGCTCTGGTCAGCGCGGCGGAGATCGACCGCGAGAAGAGGGAGGCGGAAAAGGTGGCGTCGGTTTCGGGGAAAATGCCGAAACGGTCTTGACAAATCGGCGAAATCGAGTATAATTATTACATTCTGTAAACCATAGGAGGACGCCGGGTCATCCGGCGCGAGAGTATGTCGATTTGTCGGATCCCGGAGAACTACGTATCCCCCCTGACCCTGCGCCAGACCGAGAACGCGATCAAGAAGGTCAAGGACTTTTTCGAGCGCGATCTTGCGATCCAACTCAATCTGACGCGCGTCTCCGCGCCTCTGTTCGTTTCGCGCGACAGCGGTCTGAACGACAATCTGAACGGCGTCGAGCGTCCGGTCTCCTTCGAACTGACGACGGGCGAGAACTTCGAGATCGTCCATTCGCTCGCGAAATGGAAGCGGATGGCGCTGAAAACCTACGGGTTTGAGGCGGGCGAGGGGCTCTATACCGATATGAACGCGATCCGGCGCGACGAGGAGACCGATAACCTCCATTCGATCTTCGTCGATCAATGGGACTGGGAGAAGGTCATTCACCGCGAGGAACGCACGCTTGAAACGTTGAAACACACCGTCAAACTGATCTACGCGTCGCTCCGGCACACCGAGATCTACATTGCCGACGACTACAAGTTCATCGACCGCCTGCTTCCCGAGAAGATCACCTTTCTCTCGACGCAGGAACTCGAGGACCGTTACCCGACCGCGACCCCGAAGGAGCGCGAGTATCTCGCCGCGAAGGAATACGGCGCGATCTGCCTCTGCGGCATCGGCGGAAAACTGAAGTCGGGGATCCGCCACGACGGGCGCGCCCCCGACTACGACGACTGGACGCTCAACTGCGATATCATCGTCTATTATCCCGTCCTCGACGTCGCGCTCGAACTTTCCTCCATGGGGATCCGGGTCGACGAGGACGCGATGAAGCGCCAGCTTGCCGAGGCGGGCTGCCCCGAGCGGGCGAACCTGCCTTTCCACCGCGCGCTCCTCAACGGGGAACTCCCCTACACGATCGGCGGCGGCATCGGACAGTCGCGTATGTGTATGTTCTTCCTCCGGAAGGCGCACATCGGCGAAGTGCAGTCCTCCTACTGGGACGAAGAGACGCGCGCGACCTGCGCGGCGCACGGCGTCGAACTCCTCTGACAAAACGAACCGGGGCGACCCAAGCGGTCGCCCCGGTTCTTGTTTTTCAGGAGAAATGTAAGAGGTAATAATCCGAAAACTTGCGGACCTCGGTCTCAAGCCACTTGTATCCGTATTCCTCCGAGAGGGTCGGAAGATCCGAGAAGAGATTGACTCCCAGCCCGAGGCGGTTGCCCTCGATCTCAAAGCCCATCGCCGCGAGCGCGGTGGGGAAGAGGTCGAAGGTCGTCACGGTCCTGCCTTCGGTCGGCATTTTCGGCGTAACGGCTGGATTGACAAAGCAGTTGTAGACGGACGGTTGGCGTCCCGGTGCGGCGAGCGCGTTGTCCATTCGCGGGTGGTCGCCCGTCACGATCAGCACCGTGTCCTCATAAAAATCCTGCTCGGTGAACCACTCGA
>CAMJDE010000158.1 GCA_946404295.1 uncultured Clostridia bacterium
CAGACAGATCTGCGGAGAGGTTTTCGGCTCCTATTCGGTCGAGTACGGCTATTTATTCGGTTCCTACGCAAAAGGGACGGCGACCGGAAAGAGCGACGTGGATCTGCTCGTTTCGGTGCCGACCGATGGGCTGAAGTTCTTTGAACTGCTGGAAGTGCTCCGCGAAAAACTGAAAAAGAAGGTAGATCTGCTCGACGCGGCGCAACTGAACAACAATCCCGTTTTGCTGCGGGAAATACTGAAAGACGGGGTCAAGATCTATGGATAACGTGAAAAACGACCGCTATTATCTCGGAAAAATCGTCGACGATCTGAAGTTTGTCATCGACCATACCGAAGGAAAGACGAGGGAAGAGATCGAAAACGACGAGGTGCTGATCGACTCGATCCTGTTCCGGATCATTCAGATTTCGGAAAATAACGGGAAGCTGACCGATCTCTTCAAGGCGGATCACCAAGACGTGCCGTGGCTCGCAATCAAAGGAATGCGAAACCGGATCGTACACGACTACGGCGTTATGGACTTTTCGATTATTTACGATACCGTCGTGCACGGGATCCCGGAAACCTATGAAAAATTGATCGATCTTTTGTAAACCGCCCAACGGAAAAACGGTTACGACCGTGAGGAAAACGCTATGAACATCAACCAACTGAAATACGTACTCGAGGTGGCGAACTCGTCCTCGATGCGCGAGGCGTCGACCAAACTTTACGTCTCACAGCCCGCGCTCTCCGCCGGGATCCGCGAACTGGAAGAGGAACTCGGCATCCTGATCTTCGAGCGCACGAACAAAGGCGTCAGTCTGACCGACGAGGGCAGGGAGTTTATCGACTACGCCAAGAAAGCGGTCGGGCAGTACGCGATCCTCGAGGATCGGTACCTCTCGCGGGACAGCGACAAGGAACGGTTCTCGGTCTCGACCCAGCACTACAACTTCGCGATGAAGGCGTTTACCGACGTCATCAAGCGGACCAACCCCGACAAGTACGTTTTTTCGATCCACGAAACCAAGACCAAGGACGTGCTCGACGACGTCGCGACCTTAAAAAGCGAGGTCGGGATCGTCTCTTTCTCGGGGTCGAACCAAGCCGTCATCAAAAAACTCTTCCGCGACTACGGGCTGGCTTTCACGCCGCTTTTGCGCCGCGAGACCTACGTCTACGTCTGGGAGAACCACCCGTTCGCCGGGCGGCGCGAGATCTCGATCGAGGAGATGAAGGGCTATCCCTGCGTTTCGTTCGACCAGGCGGGCGACGGCAACTTCTACCTGACCGAGGAGGCGATGGCAGACTACGCCTTCGAGAAAACCATCAAGAGCGACGACCGCGCGACCACGATGGAGATGATCGCCGAACTCGGCGGGTATTCCATCGGTTCCGGGATGCTCTCGGGCGAAGACGCGATCTTAAAAGGAATGGTCGCGATCAAACTGAAAGAGGAAGATCCCCTGATCATCGGCTACATCGTCCGGCGCGGCAGCGCGCTCTCGCGCTACGGCGAGGCGTACGTCGAAGAACTCAACAAATATAAGGAGATCGACAGCGACGAACTGTGATAACCTTTGATTATCACCGACGATAAAAAGGAAGTTCTTTACAAATCGCGCCCCGCGTTGTATAATGGTGGCAACCGAAACGAAAGGGGCGCAAGACGATGTTTGTGACCGAAGCAAAAAAACAGAACCTTACGTGTTGTCGAATGTTTTTCTCCCGGGCAAAGTGTACGGTCGGGGCGTTCGACAGTCCGTGTGTGCGCCTCGTAAACGATTGAGAGATCAATCGACCGATTGCCCGGGAGCAGAAGACGCCCCCGGCAATTTTTTCGACACGGACCGAAACAAAGAAACGTAAGGAGAACAAAACCATGAGCCGATACAAATTCGAGACCCTGCAGCTTCACGTCGGGCAGGAGACGCCCGATCCCGCGACCGATTCCCGCGCCGTTCCGATCTATCAGACGACGTCCTACGTCTTCCGCAACAGTCAACACGCCGCCGACCGCTTCGGTCTTGCCGACGCGGGCAACATCTACGGACGGCTGACCAACTCGACGCAGGACGTGCTGGAAAAGCGCGTCGCGGCGCTCGAGGGCGGCAGCGCGGCGCTGGCGCTGGCGTCGGGCGCGGCGGCGATCACCTACACGATCGAGGCGCTTGCCGCGAACGGCGGGCATATCGTGGCGCAGAAGACCATCTACGGCGGGAGTTACAACCTGCTGGGCCATACGCTTCCGCAGTACGGGATCAGAACGACCTTCGTTGATATCCATAACCTCGCGGAAGTCGAGGGGGCGATCGAGCCCGACACCCGCGCGATCTACGCCGAGACGCTCGGCAACCCGAACAGCGATATTCCCGACCTCGACGCGCTCGCTGCGATCGCGCACAAACACGGGATCCCGCTGGTCGTCGACAACACCTTCGGCACCCCGTATCTGATCCGTCCGATCGAACACGGCGCCGACGTCGTCGTTCACTCGGCGACCAAGTTCCTCGGCGGACACGGCACCACGCTCGGTGGGGTGATCGTTGAGAGCGGGAAGTTCGACTGGAAGGCGAGCGGGAAATACCCGAACATCGCCGCCCCGAACCCGAGTTACCACGGCGTTTCGTTCTACGACGCCATCGGGCCCGCCGCGTTCGTGACCTTCATCCGCGCGATCCTGCTCCGCGACACCGGCGCCTCGATCTCGCCCTTCAACGCCTTCCTGCTCCTGCAGGGGGTCGAGACGCTCTCGCTCCGGCTCGACCGGCACGCCGAGAACACGAAAAAGGTCGTCGAGTTCCTCGCAAACCACCCGAAGGTCGAGCGGGTCAACCACCCGTCGCTGCCGGGTCACCCCGACCACGCGCTCTACGAAAAGTACTTCCCGAACGGCGGCGCCTCGATCTTCACCTTCGACGTCAAGGGCGGACAAAAGGAAGCGTGGGCGTTCATCGACGCGCTTGAGATCTTCTCGCTGCTCGCGAACGTCGCCGACGTCAAATCGCTGGTCATCCACCCCGCCTCGACCACCCACTCGCAGCTCTCGGAAGAGGAACTGCTCGATCAGGGTATCCGTCCGAACACGATCCGGCTCTCGATCGGAACCGAGCATATCGACGATATCATCGCCGATCTCGAAAAGGGATTTGCGGCGATCAACTGAAACCGAAACCGAATACGATACGATAAGAAAGGAAAACATACCATGTCTATTTACACTTCCGCCGATCAACTGATCGGAAAAACCCCGCTGCTGGAGCTCACCCATATTGAGAAAGAATACGGGCTGAAAGCGAAACTCGTCGCCAAACTCGAATACTTCAACCCCGCCGGATCGGTCAAGGACCGGATCGCGAAGGCGATGATCGACGACGCCGAGGCGTCGGGCAAACTCAAGCCGGGCGCCGTCATCATCGAGCCGACGTCGGGCAATACCGGGATCGGGCTTGCCTCGGTCGCGGCGGCGAGAGGATACCGGCTGATCCTGACGATGCCCGAAACCATGTCGGTCGAGCGCCGCCAACTCATCAAGGCGTACGGCGCCGAGATCGTTCTGACCGACGGGACGAAGGGGATGAAGGGCGCGATCGCGAAGGCAAACGAACTCGCCGAAACGATCCCGAACAGCTTTATTCCCGGTCAGTTCGTCAACCCCGCCAACCCGAAGGCGCACCGTGAGGCGACGGGTCCCGAGATCTGGGAGGACACCGACGGAAAGGTCGACCTCTTCGTCGCGGGCGTCGGCACCGGCGGCACCGTGACCGGCGTCGGCGAGTACCTGAAATCGAAGAACCCCGCCGTCAAGGTCGTCGCCGTCGAGCCCGCCACCTCCGCCGTGCTTTCGACCGGCGTCGCCGGCCCGCACAAGATCCAGGGCATCGGCGCGGGCTTCGTCCCCGACGTCCTGAATACCAAGGTCTACGACGAGATTATCCCGGTGCAGAACGAGGACGCCTTCGCCGTGGGCAAACTGATCGGCAAGAAGGAAGGCGTGCTGGTCGGTATCTCCTCCGGCGCCGCGGCGTTCGCCGCGATCGAACTCGCGAAGCGCCCCGAAAACGAGGGCAAAACCATCGTGGTACTGCTCCCCGATACGGGCGACAGATACCTTTCCACCCCGCTCTTTGCGGATTGAAATGACCGTCCTGCGCCCGCACGGGCGCAGGACTTCGGACTATTTACGGTAAGGAAAATGAAATCCAAAAACACACGCTTACTGAAGATCACGACGACCGCCGCGATGATCGCCCTGACCTGCGTTCTGACGATGGTCGTCCGTATCCCGACCCCGACGAAGGGGTACCTCAACCTCGGCGACGTCGCCGTTCTGCTCTCGGGCTGGCTGCTCGGTCCGCTCTACGGCGCGCTCGCGGGCGGGGTCGGATCGGCGCTCGCGGATCTCTTGTCGGGCTACCCGGTCTATATCCCCGCGACGCTCATCATCAAGGCGACGATGGCGTTTCTCGTCTCGCTCGTCCCGCTGCGCGCCGCCAAACGCGAAAAGAGCCGTCCGCGGCTCGGCTTTATGATTTTCGCTCCCGCGGCGGAACTCGTCATGGCGGCGGGCTACTACCTCTACGAGGCGGCAGTCGTCGGAGAGGGATTTGCCGCCGCGTTCGCCGGGGTCCCCGGCAATATCGCGCAGGGGCTCGTCGGCGCGGTGGGCGCGTATCTCCTGATCGAACTTCTCGGCAGGACCGAGTTTTTCAAGTTTTACGGAATATACGGATTTGGAGGAAAACGAAATGAAAACGATTTACGAACAGGTGAAAACTGCGGTCGGGGAACTCCTTGACGTCGCCAAACTGAAACGGGGCGATCTGCTCGTCGTGGGCTGCAGTTCCAGCGAGATCACGGGGGCGAAGATCGGCTCGGACTCGAAGCCCGAAACGGCGAACGAGGTCTACTCCGCCGTCG
>CAMJDE010000159.1 GCA_946404295.1 uncultured Clostridia bacterium
GAATATCAAAAGGCAAATCAAGGCACAGGAAGAAGAAACGCGCCGCCGATTGGAGGAAATCAAGCGGGACTATTTGTCTAAGAAGAAGCAGTTGAACAAATGGCATCTTTTCAAATGGTAAAGACAAGAAGCCACTGGAAAATCAAGTTCGCAACTTGTTCGCGCGATTTTTCATTCATCAGTGAAGAACTGGTTGGCAGCTCTCGCTTCGTTTTACACTTCTTTCCCCTGACAAAACCAAAGCCCCGGGACCCTATTGAATCCCGGGGTTGTTTGGAGCTGCTAATCAGATTCGAACTGATGACCTCATCCTTACCAAGGATGCGCTCTGCCGACTGAGCTATAGCAGCATACGCTTTTCGCGCTTGATTATTATAGCAAAGCGAGGGGCGTTTTGTCAATACTTTTTGAAAAAACTTTTTCCGCCCGAAAAAGCGAACGCCCCCGTTCCCCAAACGCAGGGGGAACGGAGGCAATCGCGTTTTTGTACCCATACCCCACCCGCGCCAGCGCGTACCCGCGGCAAACGCAGACGAGTGCAGAATCCCCGCTCTCGACCCGAAGGCGTACAGGCGTACGCCGAGAGCGAGAGAACGGGGATAGAAAAACGAATTATAATCAAATGGAGAAACCCGTTCGCGGAACGCGAACGGGTTTCAACCTTAATTTGCGTTTCACAATGTAAAAATGGCGTACAGAGCGTAATGCTTTAACGGACAATAATAATCATCCCATTCGTTTTTCGGTCTGTGCCGTATGCGGACGCCGCGGCAAACGCAGACGAGTGCAGAATCCCCGCTCTCGACCCGAAGGCGTACAGGCGTACGCCGAGAGCGAGAGAACGGGGATAGAAAAACGAATTTAAAAAAAATGGAGAAACTCGCTCGCAGATTGCGAGCGAGTTTCAACCTTAAATAGCGTTTCACAATGTAAAAATGGCATACAGAGCAGAAAGCATTAACGGATCAAAAATTAATCCCTTCGTTTTTCGGTCTGTGCCGTATGCGGAAGCCGCGAAGAGAGCCAGATCAGAAGGACGCTGATATCCGCGGGGTTCACCCCGCTGATGCGCGACGCCTGTCCGACGCTGAGGGGCTTGATGCGGTTGAGTTTTTCCGCCGCCTCGAGCCGGAGCCCGCGCACGGTCGTATAATCGACGTCGGGTGGGAGCGGTTTGTTTTCGAGTTTGGCGAAGCGTTCGGCTTCGGCGATCTCGCGTTTGATATAGCCGTCGTATTTGATCTCGGTCTGCACCGTCGTCGTGACGGCGGCGGAGAGCGCCGGGCGGTCGGGGTCGAGCGGGGCGAGATCTGCGTAGGCGAGTTCGGGGCGCCGGAGCAGATCGGAGAGGCGCGCGCCGCACGCGATGGGGGTCGAAGCGAGCGCCGAGAGCGTTTCGTTCACCGCGTCGGAGGGCGGGACGACCGTCACTTCGAGGCGGGCTTTTTCGGCTTCGATCGTTTCGCGCTTTGCAAGGAAGCGGCGGTAACGCTCCTCGGAGAGCAGACCGACGCGACGCCCGATCGGCGAGAGCCGGACGTCGGCGTTGTCCTGCCGGAGCAGGAGCCGATATTCCGAGCGCGAGGTCATCATCCGATAGGGCTCGTTCGTCCCCTTGGTCACCAGATCGTCGATCAGCGTCCCGATATAGGACGAGTCGCGCGAGAGGATCATCGGTTCGCGCCCCTGCAGTTTCAGGGCGGCGTTGATCCCGGCGACCAGCCCCTGCGCCGCCGCCTCCTCGTAGCCCGAGGTCCCGTTGAACTGCCCCGCGCCGTAAAGACCCGAAACGCCCTTGAACTCGAGCGTCGGGAGCAGCTGCGTCGGGTCGGCGCAATCGTACTCGATCGCGTAGGCGTAGCGCATAATCTCGGCGTGCTCGAACCCGGGCAGACTGCGCACCATCTCGACCTGAAGATCCGCCGGCATCGAGGTACTGAACCCCTGCAGATAGATCTCCTCGGTGTCGCGCCCGCAGGGTTCGGCGAAGAGTTGGTGCCGCGACTTGTCGGCAAAGCGGACGATCTTATCCTCGATCGACGGGCAGTAGCGCGGCCCGGTGCCGTGGATCTTGCCCGAATACATCGCGCTCCGTCCGATGTTCTCGCGGATCAGGGCGTGGGTTTCGGGGGAAGTGTAGAGCGAGTAGCAGGGCGTCTGCTCGACCCCGGAAAGGTAGTCCGCCGGGGTGTCCGACGAATACGGAACGGCGTTCTCTTCCCCGTCCTGTATCTCGAGTTTCGAGAAGTCGATGCTCCGCCGATTGACGCGGGGCGGCGTCCCGGTCTTGAAACGCCGGAGCGAGATCCCCTCGCGCGCCAGCGCGTCGCCGAGCCCCAGAGCCGGCTGCATCCCGTCGGGCCCGCCCGCGTAGGAGACGTCGCCGACGTGGATCTTGCCGGACAGGTACGTTCCGGCGGCAATGATCGCGCACCCGACCTCCCAGCGTTCGCCGAGCCGGGTGAAGAGCGCCGATACGCGCCCGTCCGTGACCTCGAGATCGACGATCTCGGCTTGGATCAGGCGCAGGTTTTCCTGCTTTTCAAGCGTGTGCTTCATATACGCGCGGTAGGCGATCCGATCCGCCTGCACGCGCTTGGAGCGCACCGCGGCGCCCTTGCCGAGGTTCAGCGTCCGCGACTGGAGCGTCACCGCGTCCGCCGCCCTGCCCATCTCGCCCCCGAGCGCGTCGATCTCGTAGACCAGGTGCCCCTTCGCCGTCCCGCCGATCGAGGGATTGCAGGGCATATTCGCCACCGCGTCGAGATTCATCGTAAAGAGCACCGTGTCCAGCCCCAATCGGGCGGCGGCGAGCGCCGCCTCGATCCCGGCGTGTCCCGCGCCGACCACGGCGACCTGTGCGTGATTTGTTTCCATACCGTTTCCTCACGGCGCGCCCGCGGGCGCGCCCGTTTTTCTTTCGCGTACAGTTTACCACATTCGCGCGCCGCCGTCAAGTACAAACGCGCGTCGTCAACGCGGAAATCATTGAAAAAAGCGCTTGCTTCGGCAAGCGCTTTTTTCCCTCCGGCGTTCAGCGGATCCGATCTCCCCCGATGAAAACGCCTTGGAGACCGAAGTTGCCGTCGAAGAGCAGGATATCCGCGTCCCGTCCGACCTCGAGCGACCCTTTCCAGTCGGCGACCCCCGCGATCCGGGCGGGCGTCAGGGTGCAGCTTCTCGCCGCGTCGCAGAGCGGAACGCCGTAGCGAAGCGCGGTTTTGAAGCAGACGTCCATCGTCGCGACCGACCCGGCGAACGAGGAACGGTCGGACAGTTTGGCGACGCCGTCCTCGACGACGACCGGGGTGCCGGTCGACCTCTCCCCGAGGATCGAGGTCGTGGCGTCGGTCCCCGCCGCGCGCATCGCGTCGGTGACGAGGGCGACCTTATCGGCGCCCTTGATCTTGAAACAGAGCAGCATCGTTTCGCGGGGGACGTGTTTGCCGTCGCCGATCAACTCGACCGTGAACCCGTCCTCAAGATACGCGGCTTCGACGATCCCGGCGTGGACGGTCTGTCCCTCTTTGTGTTCGGTCGTGGTGCTGCAATAGAGGTGCGTGATATGGGTGAACCCCTTTTCGTAGGCGGCAAGCGCCGTCTCTGCGTTCGCCGCGCTGTGCGCGATCGAGAGCAGGATCCCGTACTCCGAAGCGAACGCGGCGAGCAGATCAATCCCCGCCGACAACTCCGGCGCCGCGTCGATCCGCGCGATTCGTCCGCCGGACAGCGTAAAGAGACGGTCGAGTTCGTGCGCGGTCGGCGTCCGCTCCCCCTTGACCGCCTGCGCCCCGACGTTCGCGGGCGAAAGCCACGGTCCCTCGAGATGGATCCCGAGCAGATCGCTCCCGTTTTCGGGTCTTCCCCGCCCGATCGCGGCGGCGAGCCGCCCGACCCCGCCGTAGAGGATCTCGTCCGGGCAGGTCAAGGTGGTCGCGAACAGCGCGGTCGTACCGTGGGCGGCGTGCAGGCGCAGGATCGCGTCGATCGCCCCCGGGTCGGGGTCGAGAAAGTCGTACCCCCCTCCGCCGTGGACGTGCAGATCGACGAACCCGGGGAGAACGCAGCCGCCCCGCGCGTCGACCGTTTCGACGCCCGCGGGGAGCGGGTCGCGCGCGTCCGCGATCGCTTCGATCCGTTCGCCGAACAGAAGCGTCTTTCCCAAAAGAACGGCGTCGGGCGTGACGAGCGCGCCGTTTACGATCGCTTTCATTTCTTATTGTAGATCCGGATCTTCGGGATCACGTCCCCGTAGATCGCGTCGTTGCAGGCGTAGACCATACAATCCTTGTGCTTTTGGAACAGCGAGCAGGGGACGCGGCAGGTGACCTCTCCGTGAAGGACCTTGCGCAGCATCGCGGCGAGCCAGTCGCGCGGCATCAGGATCCGGATGCGCTCGGAGGAGAAGATCTCCTTCATCCCGACCGTGACGCACTTTTTCGGGATGGCGTCGAGGTTCGCGCCGCAGTTCATATAGGCGTTGATGGTGCGGGTCTCGCGCGTGATGGGAAGCACGCGGGTCATCCGGGAAAGGAACTGTTCGTTCGTGCATTCCTCGTCGGGTTCGGGCGGCTCGTTGAAGGCGAAGTGCCCGTTGACGCCGATCCCGCCCCAGGTCATATCGGGAACGCCGTACTGTTCGATCAGTCGCAGGCAGACGAAAGGATCGTCGGGATCGGGGAAATAGCGGTTCCCGGGCAGGACGTTCAACTCGTCGTCGATCAGATTATAGAAGATGCGCTCCATCCCGCCGCGGAAGGAGAGCGGATCGTCCTTCGGGATATACTTGCCGTCCTCGCCGATATACTCGTCCATATTCATAAAGACGCAGTTCTTCAGACTGATCCGGTACTTGTTGACGAGATAGACGAGAACGCCGTAGCCGCCGAGCGGTCCGTA
>CAMJDE010000160.1 GCA_946404295.1 uncultured Clostridia bacterium
GACGCGTTTCTCACCGTGACGCCGGGCGTCCGCTTCGCCGACGGAGCGACGGGCGACCAACAGCGGGTCACGACCCCCGCCCGGGCGCGGGAACTCGGCTCGGATTATATCGTCGTGGGGCGCCCGATCACGGCAAGCCCCGACCCGGTCGCCGCCTACGAAAGGTGCGTCCGGGAGTTTCTCGGAGAATAACGAACAGGAGATAAAGAAAATGCAAAAGAAAATCGCGCGCGACCTGCTTTCGATCGGAGCCGTCTTCTTCCGTCCCGACGAGCCCTTTACCTGGGCGAGCGGGATCAAGAGCCCGGTCTACTGCGACAATCGCCTGACCCTCTCCGCCCCCGCGGTGCGGAACGACGTGGAGACGGGGCTGGCGACCCTCGTCAAGGAGAACTATCCCGACGCCGAAGCCCTCTTCGGCACCTCGACCGCCGGGATCGCGCACGCCGCGATCACCGCCCAGCTGCTCGGACTGCCGATGGGGTACGTCCGGGGCGGAGCGAAGGATCACGGGCGGCAGAACCGCATCGAGGGGAAACTCGAAAAGGGGGAAAAGGTCGTCGTGGTCGAGGATCTGATCTCGACCGGGGGAAGCGTGATCGAGGTGGTCGACGCCCTGCGCGAAGAGGGGGCGGAGGTGCTCGGGATCGTGTCGATCTTCACCTACGGCATGCGCCGCGGGCTGGATCGGCTCGCCGAAGCGAAGGTGAAGAACGTTTCGCTGACCAACTTCGACGTGGTGGCAAAGGTCGCCGCGGAGGAGGGGTTTATCCGCGAAAGCGACGTAAAACGCCTGATCGCCTTCCGCGATAACCCGTCCGACGAGAGTTGGATCAAGGGGGGAAAGGAATGAAACACCTGATCGACATTCTCGATCTTACGCGCGAGGAGATCGAAAACCTGATCGACGTCTCGCTCGATATCATCGGGAATCCCGGAAAGTACAAGGACGCCTGCCGGGGCAAGAAACTGGCGACGCTCTTCTACGAGCCGTCGACCCGCACGCGCCTGAGTTTTGAAGCCGCGATGTACGAACTCGGGGGCAACGTGCTCGGGTTCTCGGAGGCTGCGTCGAGTTCGACGGCGAAGGGCGAGAGCGTCTCGGACACCGCGCGGATCGTCGGGCTCTACGCCGACGTGATCGCGATGCGGCACCCGAAGGAGGGCGCGCCGCTCGTCGCCTCGCGGGTCGCGGGCGTGCCGGTCATCAACGCGGGCGACGGCGGGCATAACCACCCGACCCAGACGCTTGCCGACCTGCTGACCATCCGCCGCGAAAAGGGCGGGTTCGAGAACCTGACGGTCGGGTTCTGCGGCGACCTGAAGTTCGGGCGGACGGTCCACTCGCTGCTCTCGGCGCTCTCGCGCTACGCGGGGATCCGGTTCGTCCTGATCTCGCCGGAGGAATTGCGCCTGCCGGGCTATCTCGTCTCTGACGTGATCGAAAAGAACGGGATCCCCTACGAGGAGACGACGCATCTTGACGCCGTGCTTCCCGAACTCGATATCCTCTATATGACGCGGGTGCAGAAGGAACGCTTCTTCAACGAAGCCGACTACCTGCGGCTCAAAGACAGTTATATCCTGACCAAAGACAAGCTCGCGGCGGCGAAGCCCACCCTCTCGGTGATGCACCCCCTGCCCCGCGTCAACGAGATCTCGCCGGAGGTCGACGACGACCCGCGCGCCTGCTACTTCCGGCAGGCGGAGAACGGCAAGTTTATCCGGGAGGCGCTGATCCTCTCGCTTCTGGAGGTGACGGTATGATCATCGGACAGATCAAGGACGGGATCGTCCTCGACCACATCACGGCGGGAAACGCCATCCGCATCTACCACGTTCTGGGGCTCGACCGCCTGACCTGCACGGTCGCCCTGATCCAGCACGCCGACAGCAAAAAGATGGGAAAAAAGGACATCATCAAGGTCGGGCAGGTGATCGACCTCGATTTCGCGGTACTCGGGTATCTCGACCCCGGGATCACGGTCAACGTCATCAAAAACGGCGAACTCGCCAAGCGCGAGCATCTGTCGCTGCCCGAGCGGGTGACCGACATCATCCGCTGCAAGAACCCGCGGTGCATCACCATGACCGAGCCCGGGATCCGGCAGCAATTCCGGCTGACCGACCCGAAAAAGAAGGTCTACCGCTGCGTGTTCTGCGACAGCGAAGCGCCGACCGAACTCTGAAAAGCAATCTATTAACCGGGAGATATATATGAAACGCAACGACATCAGAAAAATCATGATCATCGGCTCGGGTCCGATCGTCATCGGGCAGGCGGCGGAGTTCGACTACGCCGGGACGCAGGCGTGTCTGTCGCTCAAAGAGGAGGGGTACGAAGTCATTTTGGTCAACTCCAACCCCGCGACCATCATGACCGATACCGAGATCGCCGACAAGGTGTATATGGAGCCCTTGACGCTCGAATACGTGGCGAAGATCATCCGTCACGAGCGCCCCGACGCGATCCTGCCCGGCATCGGCGGGCAGACCGGGCTGAACCTCGCGATGCAGCTCGAAAAGAAAGGGATCCTCAAGGAGTGCAACGTCGAGCTGCTCGGGACGAGCAGCGAGAGCATCGAAAAAGCCGAGGACCGGGAGAAGTTCAAGGAACTCTGCGAGAGTATCGGCGAGCCGGTCATCCCCTCCGAGATCACCTTCTCGGTCGAAGAGGCGGTCGCGGCGGCAAAACGGATCGGCTACCCCGTCGTGCTTCGTCCCGGCTTTACGCTCGGGGGCACGGGCGGCGGATTTGCCGACAACGAAGAGGAACTGCTCGACCTCGCGCCGAACGCCTTCGCTCTCTCCCCCGTTCACGAGGTGCTGATCGAAAAGAGCGTGAAGGGGTATAAGGAGATCGAATTTGAAGTGATGCGTGATTCTTACGATCACGTCATCACGGTCTGCGGCATGGAGAACGTCGACCCGGTCGGCGTGCATACGGGAGACTCGATCGTCGTGGCGCCGATCCTCTCGCTCTCGGACAAGGACCTGAAAATGCTGAACGACAGCGCCCTGAAACTGATCCGCGAACTGAAGATCGCGGGCGGGTGCAACGTGCAGTTCGCGCTGGATCCGTGTTCGAGCAAATACTACCTGATCGAGGTCAACCCCCGCGTTTCGCGCTCCTCGGCGCTCGCCTCGAAGGCGAGCGGCTATCCGATCGCGCGGGTGACGGCGAAGATCGCCGTCGGTATGGCGCTCGAGGAGATCCCGGTCGCGGGCGGCAACGCCGGGATCGAGCCGTCGCTCGACTATATCGTCGCGAAGTTCCCGCGCTTCCCCTTCGACAAGTTCTCGACGGTGCCGAACGTTCTCGGGACGCAGATGAAGGCGACCGGCGAGGTCATGGGCATCGGCTCGACGCTTGAGGAGTGTTTCCTCAAGTCGATCCGTTCGCTTGAGATCGGGGTCTGCCACTTCCGTCTCAAGAAGTTCGACGGGTGGAAAAAGGACGCCCTGCTTGAATACGTCAAAGTCTTCCACGACGACAACGTCTTCGCGATCGCGGAACTGCTCCGGCTCGGAACGCCGATCGACCCGATCCACCGCGCGACGATGATCACCGAACTCTTCCTCGAATGCCTTGAAAAGATCGTGAAGATGGAAAAGACGATCGCCGACAACCCGGGCGACGTCGCGACGCTCAAAGCGGCGAAGGTGACGGGCTTCTCCGACAAGGAGATCGGGCTGCTCTGGAAGCGTCCCGAGATCGAGGTCTACCGCCTCCGGAAAGCAAACGGGATCACCCCGGTCTTCCGGATGGTCGACACGCTCCACACAGGGAAATACATCGCCTATCTCTACTCGTCCTACACGGGCGAAAATATGTCGCGGCTCGGCGAAAAGAAGAAGATCGTCGTGCTGGGCGCGGGACCGATCCGCATCGGGCAGGGGGTCGAGTTCGACTACTCGACCGTCCACGCGGTGCAGACCATCCGCCGCGCGGGGTACGAGGCGATCATCGTCAACAACAACCCCGAGACCGTCTCGACCGACTACACCTGCTCGGACAAACTCTACTTCGAGCCGCTGACGACCGAGGACGTAATGGCGATCGTGGATTTTGAAAACCCGGTCGGGGTGATCGCCTCGCTCGGAGGGCAGACCGCGATCAACCTGGCGGCGCCGCTCGACGAGCGCGGGGTGAAGATCATCGGCACCGACTGCGCCGCCATCGACCGCGCCGAGAACCGCAAGAGTTTCGAGCATATCCTGCATACGCTCGGCATCCCGCAGCCGCAGGGCAAAGCCGTGACCAAGATCGAGGACGGCATCGCCGCCGCGAACGAGATCGGGTACCCGGTGCTCGTCCGTCCGAGTTTCGTGCTCGGCGGGCGCGCGATGCAGATCGTCGCCAACGACGATATGCTCCGCCACTACCTGAAAACCGCCGTCGAGATCGACGAGGACAAGCCGGTGCTTGTCGACCACTACATCGAGGGAAAAGAGGTCGAGGTCGACGCGATCTGCGACGGGGTGGACGTGTTCGTCCCCGGGATCATGGAACTGGTCGAGCGGACGGGCGTCCACTCGGGCGACTCGATCAGCGTCTATCCGACCGTTTCGATCCCCGACAAAGTGAAGGGCACGATCCTGCAGTACGCGAAGAAACTGGGACTCGGGATCGGGATCGTCGGGCTTTACAACATTCAGTTCATCGTCGATCAGAAGGACGACGTTTACATCATCGAGGTCAACCCGCGCTCCTCGCGCACCGTCCCCTTCCTCTCGAAGGCGACGGGCTATCCGCTCCCCGACATCGCGACCGAGGTCATCCTCGGCAAGTCGCTGAAGGAACAGGGCATCTTCGGGATCTATCCCGACGAGAAAAAGCGGTACTACGTGAAGGTCCCGGTCT
>CAMJDE010000161.1 GCA_946404295.1 uncultured Clostridia bacterium
GTCGGGCGAGACCTTCGCCGCCATCCTGCGGAGTTCCTCTTCGGGGACCCGCTCGGCGTACCCGAGCGCCTCTTCCCACGTGAGGCATCCCTTCTGACGGAATCCGACCGTGATCACGTTGCGCAAAAACGGCAGACGGCGGGCGTGCAGTCCGGCGCCGGGCTTCGCGTTCTCGAGTTCGGGGCAGAGTTCCGCCATGATCGCGGAATAGTCGGAGTCGCGGAAGCCCTCGACCAGAACCAGCGTGTGCGTGTCGGACTGTTTCAAGAGGTATTCCGCCTCGTGGATCTTGTAGGCGGTGTTCATCGTGACGAGGACCGCCCCGATCTTGGTCGTCGCCCAGAAGGCGATATACCACTGCGGGACGTTGGTCGCCCAGACCGCGACGTGCGACCCGGCGCGAACGCCGAGCGCGATCAGCGCGCGGGCGAACTCGTCGACGTCCGAGCGGAACTCGGCGTACGTGCGCGTGTAGTCGAGGGTCGTATAGCGGAAAGCGTACTGATCGGGGTACTCCTCGACCATCTTATCCAGCACCTGCGGGAAGGTACATTCGATCAAGAGATCCTTCTTCCACGGGAAGTTGCCGGTGTGCGCCCGGTTCCAGTAGAGGGTGCGCTCGTTCTGCCGGGGATCGGAAAACTGCTTCATATACCCCTCGAACTGCGCGAGCACGATCTCCATATCGTCGAGTTCGGGGCACCACGCGGGATCCCAGACCAGCGACAGAAAACCGTCGTAGTTGACCGAGCGGAGCGCGCGCATCACGTCGGGGAAGGGGATCTCGCCCTCGCCCATCAGGACGTGTTCGCACCCGGTTTTGTTCCGCTTGACGTCCGAGAAATGGACGTGCCGGACGTAGGCGCCGAGATTGCGCACCACGGTCTCGGGATCGTCCCCGCCGACGAGATACGCCTCGGCGACCTCCCACAGAGCGGCGAGCCGATCGGACGCGAACTGCTCCAGAATGTCGCGAAGCACTTCGGTTTTGGCAAAAACCCCCGACGTTTCGAGCAGGATGGTGACACCCTGTGCCTCCGCCTCGGGAAGCACCGCCCCGATCAGAGCCGCGGTTTTCTCGCGCGCGACGTCGGCGTCGGTGCCGTCGGTGCGGACGCGGAGCATCGGGATCGCAAGGTCGCTCGCGATCGCAAGACAGCGCAGGATCTCGTCCTTCGCCGCGTCAAACGGGGTCGAGACGGGGTCGGACAGGACGTCAAGGCAGGGGACCGACAGTTTGCGGTCGTAGAGCCGACGTTTGGTCGCGGCGGCGGCGTGCCCGAAGAAAGCCCCGTCCCGGTCGGTGAAGAGCGGGCCGTTTATGTTGTGCAGTTCAATACCCGAAAAGCCGGTCGCCTCCGCCATATCGCAGAGGGCGTCGAAGGATCTGCCGTGCCAGCCCTTGGTTGAAAAAGAGAGTTTCATTGTGCGTTTTCCTCGTATACGATCTTGTTGACGGCGTTCAGATACGCGCGGATCGCCGCGCCGAGAATGTCGGTCGAGACGCCGTTGCCCGAGTAGAGTTTGCCGCCCGAGCGGAGCCGGATCAGGGCGGAGCCCACCGCTTCCTGTCCTTCGGTGATCGCTTGGATCTTGAAATCGTCGAGCTCGTAGCGATGCCCGATCACGCTCTCCAGCGCGCGGAACGCCGCGTCGATCGGACCGTCGCCGATCGAAACACCGTGCAGCGATTTCCCGTTCGCCGTCAGCGTGATCTGCGCCGACGCCGAGATGATGTTGCCCGAGTTGATGACGTAACTATCGAGTTGATAGGTCGCGGGGACCTGCAGAGCGGCGCTCGCGACGATCGCCTCGAGTTCGCGTTCGCCGACCGTCTTTTTCCCGGCGACGCGGCGCACCTCGTCCGAGACCAGCGCGAGATCCTCGTCCGAGAGATCGTACCCGAGCCGCGCGACGGCGGCGGCGATCGCCTCGGGGTCGGCGTTCTCTTCCAGCGCGATCATCCCCTCGTCCGCCGCCTTCTTTTCGCCCGACGGGGCGGCGTCTTTCCGCTCTCCGCCGATCCATTCGATCTGGCGGACGGTGCGGTGCAGTTCGGTGACGGCGAGCCGGGTCGAAAGCCCGAGATCGCCCCCGCGGTTGCGGATCAGGTCGGAGAAGGTCGAAAGAGCGGTGACGTCGCCGCCCACGGCGACTTTGACGCCGTCGGCAGCCCCGCGCGCCGCGAGCAGCGCGCACGCGACGGCAAGACCGTTCAGGTCGGAGACCGACACGTACACCGGCACCCCGGCTCCGTCGGCGATCCGCGAAACGAAGGCGGCGAAATCGTCCGGCATCATCGAGGCGGCGGTGTCGGAGAGCGTCACGCTTCCCGCGCCCGCCTCGACGGCGGCTTTGACGGCGTCCGAGAGGAACGCTTCTTCGGCGCGCGTGGCGTCGATCGCCTCGAACTCGACGTCGCCCGCGAGGGCTTTCGCCTCTGTGACGACCTCGCGGATATAGTCGAGCATCTTCTGCGGCTTTTTATGCGCCGTATATTCCATCCCGACGGGCGAGAGGGGAAGCGCGACGCGGATCCGTTTCTTTTTCGCCGCGGAGAGGGCTTCGGCAGCGCGTTTGACGCTCCCGGCGTCGCACCCCGCCTCGACCGACACGACGGCGTCGGAAACGAACGCCGACAGCGTGCGGACGCAGAGCGGATCGGCGCGCTCGTCCCTGATCGGCGGGAGTTCGATCACGTCGACGCGGATCTTTTCAAGAAGCCGCGCGATCTCGAGTTTCTCCTTGAAGGTGAATTTGCGCTCACGGCAGAGCGTGCGGTCGGAGATGACGATCTGTTTCATTGTCTTTCCTTTCTGTTGCTTCGGAAAACGAAAAGCCCCCGAAGCCGGTTTCGGCTTCAGGGACGATCAATACAATCGCGGTACCACCCTGATTCCCGTCGAACGACGGGCGCTCGTCGGATACTTTCATATCCTTTGCCTTGGTAACGGGGCAAGCCGTAACCGCCTACCCCTTCCGGCTCGGCGATTCTGCTCGGGAGTGAGAGTTCCGTCTCCTGCGCCCCCGGCTTGCACCAACCGCCGGTTCTCTGTGCGCGCTTTCCTCGATGGAACGGTTCCGTCGTCGCATTTATGCAAAGATTATAGCACACGCCCCCCGCTTTGTCAACGGGTAATTGAAAATATTTTATCAAGCGAAAAAACCACGAAAGCAAAAGGACTGCCGTAGTCAGATGCAGAATCCCCGCTCTCGACCCGAAGGCGTATAAACATACGTCGAGAGGGCGAGAACGGGGATAGGAAAGCACTTTGAAATGAAAAGGAAAAAACCGAAGGTTTTTCTCCTCTGAATGACAAGAGAAAAAGTTCGGTTTTTCCACACCCTTTAACGGATTGTGCTTTCCGATCTGCGCTGAATACGTCAGTCCACATCTACCGGCAGAGTCCAGCCGAAGGGATCTGCGATCTTGCCCCACTGGATCCCGGTCAGGGTATCGTAGAGGTGCTGGGTGACCTCGCCGATCTTCCCGCCGTTCACGGTATACTTGACGTTCTTGTAGCAGAGTTCGCCGATCGGCGAGACGACGGCGGCGGTGCCGCAGCCCCACGCCTCCTCGAGCGTTCCGTCCTTCATCGCGGCGGCGAGTTCGTCGACCGAGAGCAGACGTTCGGAGACTTTATAGCCCTCTTTTTTCAGGATCTCGATGCAGGATTTCCGGGTAACGCCGGGCAGGATCGAGCCGGAGAGCATCGGGGTGACGATCTCGCCGCCGATCTTGAACATGACGTTCATCGCGCCGACTTCCTCGATGTACTTCCGCTCGACGCCGTCGAGCCAGAGCACCTGGGAATATCCCTTCTCCTCGGCGCGGGCGCCGGCGCGGTTGGACGCGGCGTAGTTGCCGCCGCACTTGGCGTAACCCGTACCGCCTCTGACGGCGCGGACGTCCTGATCCTCGATCATAATCTTGACCGGGTTGATCCCTTCCTTATAGTAACTTCCGACGGGGGAGGCGATGATCAGGAAGGTCGCGTGATGCACCGAATGAACCCCGAGGTTCTCGTCGTTTCCGAACATAAAGGGGCGCAGATAGAGCGACGTGCCGGGCGCCGAGGGCGTCCAGTCCTCCTCGGTCCGGACGAACGCGAGCAGGATTTCAAGCGCCAGATCCTCCGGGATCTGCGGTAAGCAGAGCCGCTCCGCCGAGTTGTTCATCCGGCGGATGTTCTCGGTCGGGCGAAAGAGCTGCACCTTCCCGTCGGCGCGGCGATACGCCTTCAGCCCCTCGAAGATCTCGGAGCCGTAGTGGAGCGCCGTGCAGGCGGGATGGATCGACAGGGGACCGAACGGAACGATCCGCGCGTCGTGCCAGCCCTTGTCGGGCGTGTAGTCCATCATGAACATATGATCGGTAAAGATCCGACCGAAGCCGAGCGTCGAGGGATCGGGCTTGGCTTTCTTTTCTTTCACGAGTTGATACTTGATTTCCATCGTTTCCGCTCCTTTACTCTTTGTAGTTCGCGCCGAGCTGCATGGCGCGCAGGTTGACTTCGAGCATATCGGCGTGACGCGCCGAGATGACCTTGCCGAGCGCCGCCTTGATCCCCTCGTCGGAGAACTCCCCGCGATCGGAGAGGATCTTGCCGAGCAGGATCATGTTGGCGAGGGTCGGAAAGCCGTTCTCGCTCGCGAGGCGCGTGGCGGGAACGCCGACGGCTTTGACGTCGGTCCGCTTGACCTTCCGCTCGATCAGGGACGAATCGTAGTAGACCGAGCCGCCCGGCACGACCGCCGATTCAAAGCGGTCGAGCGAGGGAAGGTTCATCGCGACCAGAACGTC
>CAMJDE010000162.1 GCA_946404295.1 uncultured Clostridia bacterium
ACGAAGAGGTCGGGAGCGTCGGCGGCGTTCCCCTTCACGACCAGGTCGATCTGATTCTTCTGCTCGCCGTAGGTGATGTCCCAGAACACGAAATCGACCTTTGTGCCGAGCAGTTCGTCCGCCGCTTTGTTGCGCTCGTAGACCATCTGCTGGATCAGGGGGGTGACCCCGTCCTCGATCGTGTCGGGACCTTTCAGGTAAATATCGTTCTTCGACGCCTTCTCCGCCGTCCTGAACTCGCTGCACTCGATCTTGAGACTTCGGTCGCGTTCGGAGAGCATCGTGATCTTCGGCGCCAGCGCCTCCCACTTGTCGGTCGTGACGGCGGCGGTCGTCGGGTCGGTCTCGTCTTCGGGGCTCGTCGCCTCGGGGTCGGATGCCGTTGCCTCGGGCTCGCGGGTCGTCCCGTCGTTCACCCCGTTCCCTTTCCCGCAGGACGCGAGCGCAAAGACCGAAAAGACGACGCACAGAAGCAGGCAAAGGGATACGATTCTTTTCATTTCGGTATTCCCTCCCTCGGTTTTTTTCAGCAGGGTCAGTTCGCGCCCGGTTCCACCTTCGGCAGGGTGTACCACTTCTCCAAATCCTTGTCGAGCAACGATTGCTTCGATTGACGGAGCGACTCGTACTGGGACGCGATGTAGTCGGCGCCGGCGACGTGGTTCTGCGATTTCATAATATTGTGCCAACGGCTGCTGCGGAGAGTAGTGCCGAGCAGGTCGTCGATCGCCTTGTCGCGCCCGTAGAGGACCCCCTCATAGATGAGGTCGAGCATCCGGTCGGTTCCCTGATTATACGTCGTGGTCTTGTATTTGGTCACGGTCTCGAGGAACTCGTGGCGGATGTCGCCCGAGTTCTCGGTACAGTACTGCAGGTACGCGGAAAGGACGCGCGCCTTCCGCGGATTGGAGTTGACGTTCATCGCGCCGACGTCGCCGGTGTTGTCGATGATCGAGTTATAGTCCTGCGACCCTTCGATCGTCGGGCACGGAACGACCGAAAACAGGTCGGTCATCGCCTGAATGGTCCCGTCCTCCAGATCGCCGAGCAGCCCCACGCCGAGGAAGAGCAGTTCGCCCGCGGCAAACTTGGAATGATGGTACGCCTTGCCGGGTTTGTCCGGCGAGTTGCCGCCGAAGGTGTAGTTGGTCGAGAGCGATCCCGCCCCCTCGAACACGCCCTTCACAGCGTCGAAGATCCTGTTGAGCCCCTCCGACGTGTCGGCGTACTTGATCCATTGTTTGTTGTAATACTCGCTGTCGGGATCCTCGACGAGATACGCCTCGGTCAATTCTTCGCCGCAGGAGTAGATGAACGCGACCGCGCTCTTTCCGCCGTACTCGTCGGCGATGATGCCGAGAACGTCGCCGATGCTGTCGGAGCCGCTGCCGTCCTCGTCGACCCAGATCGCCGAACACAGCGCGGTGAGGACGTCGTAGGTCCACCCGCCCTCGTCGACCAGGTCGAAGAACCGGGTCGAGAGTTTCTCTCCCACGCCGAGCGGATCGCCGTCGCCGACGATCGTCGGCGCGAGTTTGACGGCGTTTTCGTCCATCAGGGTCATATTGAAGGGCAGGACCAAAATGGCGCGGATCATATCGAGAAAGTAGTCGCTGCCGAGAATATAGGCGCGGTCGCCGGTCAGCGACATATTCTCCATCCACGTCCCGAGCCAGCCCGTCGTCGTGAAATCGAAGAAACTGCCCGGGATCGACCTGACGTCCCGGAACGTTCCGTTCAGAAGTTCCAGATTCAGGTCGTAGATCATATTGACGAAAAGATCGGGGGCATCCGTCGCGTTCCCCTTCACGAGCAGGTCGATCTGCGGCGCCTGCTCCCCGTAAATGTAGTCCCAGAACTCGTACTCGATGGTCGTACCGAAGAGTTCGTTCGCCGCCTTGTTGCGCTCGTAGACCATCTGCTGGATCGGGGGGGTGACGCCGTCCTCGACCGAGTCCGGACCCGCAAGATAAATATCGTTTTTCGACCGCTTCATACCCGTCTTGTTGACGCTGCACTCAATCTTGAGTTGACGGTC
The DNA here is from genome assembly GCA_946404295.1 of uncultured Clostridia bacterium. Taxonomy (GTDB): domain Bacteria; phylum Bacillota; class Clostridia; order Oscillospirales; family CAG-272; genus UBA1740. The sequence continues at coordinate 2,039 of CAMJDE010000162.1, forward strand.
GCGCGCCGCGATCCTCGTGACGTTGGGCGCCAGCGCCTCCCATTTATCGGTGGTCGGGGTCGCGGTCGCTTCCTCGGTCGCGGAACCCGAAGCAACGGGATTCTCGGTCGCAGTCGTTCCGGTTGTTTTGTCCCGCTTGTTACAGGACGCGAACGCAAAGAGCGAAAAAACGGTACACAGGATCACGAACAGAGAGAGTACACTCTTTTTCATAACGGTTCTCCTCGTTTTGTCAGTCGCGGCGGCAGTCGCTTGCCGCCGTCCTTAAGCCCATTATACTCCAAATGTTCTCGGAACGCAATAGTGCAAAATCTCAAAAACGGAATATCAGCGTTATATACAAAAATCGTCTTGAATAATTGTGCAGAAAGACGAGGCGGGCGCGGGGCGTCCCGTCCGACAACGGCGATGGCGCAAAATAAGGGGCGCGGGGATATTCCCCGCTCCTGTTTTTACTTTGTCCAGACGGCTTCGTTCTCTTTGAAGAAATCGCCCTTCTCCCAGTCGTAGACCAACGCCGCGACGCTGTTCCACGCGTGTAGAGACGAGCCGACGGGATTGATCGGCGAATAGTAGTTGATCGGCGTATAGTGCCCGTGCCTGATCCCCCAGTCGAAAGAAGAGGTCAGTGCGTAGGTACAGTCGCGCCCGTGCATCTTCTGCGCGTAGGCGACCAGCGCCGACCAATACGGCCAGACGGCGCCGTTGTGGTAGTCGTACACCTGCGAGGAACGGTTGAGGAAGCGGTCGATCCCGCGATAGAAAGGCCAGACGCACATCACGCCGAAGTCGCCCGCCTTCTGAACCTTATTGTTCCGCGTTTCAAGGAGCGCCGAGACCGCGTCGAGGAGCCGTTCGGTCTTTGTTTCGTCCGCAATCCCGAAAAGGACAGCGAGGATCGTGTCAATCGAGAGGTTGTCCTCGACAAAGTCGTCGTTCTTATAATTGATATAGTACCCTTTTTCGTCGTCCCAGAGCAGCATGTTGATCGCGTTTTTCGTCCTGACGAACATCTGGTGATACCGATCGGCGCGGGTCTTGTCGCGCGTCAGGGCGATGCGGGACAGGCACTCGAGCGCGCGGGCGTAGAGGAGTTCGACGTAGGTGACGTACCCCGTCCGGTTGACTTCGTCCGCCCAGTCGCGCTTGTTGTACTGCCCGCTCTTGACGACCAGCCCCGTTTCGTCCTCGTAGCCCGAGAGTTTGTCGAGGACGAGAAGGCAGAGTTGGTAGACGGTTTTTCCGTTGACCGATACGTCGAGGATCGAAAAGTCGCCGGTGCGGTTGATATAGTCGTACACCGCGAGGACGTAATAGGACGGACTGTCGAAATGATTGCGCCAGTACGGGTGGAGCCGACAGGTGACGGCGGAGGAGCAGTCCCCGTTCTCCTCGATCCCGTGGGACAGCGTCACGATCTGATTTTTAATCAGGTCGGGGCGTCTGCCATAGAGGCAAAGCGCGGTCCAATAGGAGTCCCGGAAATAGGTTCGGATCGGGTTGACGCGGTCGACGCCCGCGACGAATCCCTTAAAGTTCTCTCCGTACTCCTTGTAGTTTTCGAGCGCGCAGAGGACCGAGGACAGGTAGAGCGCCTTTTCCTTCTCTGTTTTGGCGGTGCGCGGGATTACGATTTTCTCGTATTCGTCCACGACCTGCGCCTTATAAGCGGCAAAACGGGAAAGCAGTTTTTCGCAGTAGGTCTCTTCGGTATCGTAGGCGAAAACGAGGCGCGCCGTCTTGCTCGTACGCAGATAGACCGCGGCGTTTTCGGGAACGTATCGGTGCGCGGCGGCGCCGGCGGCGTAGCGGAAACCCTCGGTCGCCTGACCGAGATCCAGAACGAACTCGTATTGTCCCGCCTTGTTCGCCGTGATCTCGTAAAAGACCGCGTTTTCGTTTGCCGCGACGAACTGAAAGACCGAGATCTTGACGTCGCCGTCCTTCAGGAGGAGTTTCTGACATCGCCCGACGAGTTTGACCCGCTTTTCGCAGAAGGGGTCAAGCCGCTTTCCGTCGACGAAAAGATTTAAAAAACTCCGGCGGACGTAACCGTCGGAATGATTGCACGCGATCAGATTCGCGATCCCGCCCCGCCCGTCGAAGGTGACGCAGAGACCGTTCGACGACACGTCGTAGAGCGCCTCCTCGTGGTATTTCCCGACCAGAACGATGCTTCCGTTCCGAAAAAACTTCTTCATATTGCCTTCCCTATCCCGTTTGGGGGCTTCGCCGCACAAGGCGGAGACGCCCGTCGCATTTATCATACCTTATCTTTCCCGATCTGTCAAGGGGCGGGCTGACGCCGAAATGATATATCCGCCTTGCGGCGGATATGATATACGCGGCGACGCCGCGTATGATATACCGCGCGGCGTTTCCGCGCGGTATGATATATTTGCGCCGACGGCGCAAATATGATTGGTAACATTCTTCAAACTTAACCGCGCCAGCCGCAAAGTAAGGACGAGGCGGGCACAGGTTAGCGAGTAAAAATGCCCCGGTGGGGCGTTTTTAAGAAGCGGTGTCGCCCCAAGCAAGGAGTACGGGACGAGAGGTACAACTCTCGTCCCGTACGACTATGCGACGGCGACCGGATAGATGCAGAATCCGCGCTTGCGACCCGACGCGCGTCCCGGACGACTATGCGACGGCGACCGGGATTTTGACGAGCACAGCGAGGAAAAAT